>CALRQQ020000043.1:0-13119 GCA_943370345.1 Chitinophaga pinensis | reverse complement strand
GATTGTGACGGCTGTTTATATTTAGATATTGACGCAAAGACTGGAAACATAGTCGGACAAGGAAAGGTCATCTACCAATATTAACGGCAGCCAACATTGGGTTTTGTGCAATGGCCATCAGAATATATTCTCATCGACAGAATAAAACCCAGCGACATATCGGGCTGGCACGGCCTCTTAGAAATTTGATTTACATAACTAACTTTAACCCCAGGAAGGAGCTTTGGCGGCCCGGCTTTCCGAATCACGGATCGGCCACTGCACAAAGCCCTATACGTTAGCGGTAATGGCAATCACACATCCGATATGACAAAAAGTAAACTAAAAACACTCTTAGATTTTATCCCACTTGTCATACTTACAATTTCTGCACTAATACTTTTGTGGAAATTTATCAATGACGAAACTGGTTTATTTTGGAAACATTACATTGCGCTGTTTATCCTTCCTCTGAATTATGTGTTATTTGCTTATCGACATAGAATCGGTGTATTAAGTTTGGGATTGACTCTGTTTATTGGATTGTTTAGTTTACTTTCTTATAGCCCAGAGGTTAACACAACGACGCTTTATAAAGAAGTAGGCAACGGAAAGGTTCCACTTTTCTATGGGCAACCAATATTTATCGCCTGGATTATTATTCATTTTATTTGCTCCGCCCGACACTATGTAGGCATAGCGACAAAGAGGTATTGGGTTGGATTGATAAAAAACGAAGACGTCAAATTTGATTAGCAAGCCACTACCGCTAACATCCGGTTTAGCGCAAGCCGCTGGCGTGCTGGCTCGGCCCTAAAAAAAGAAGGCGCATAAGTGGGCCTGCGCCGCTAAAAACATTAAACCAGGCGGCCTGCGCTAATCCGTCCACGTTGTGTGCTATTATTTCAAACTTGCATTTAATGGAAAAGGTTTCGGACAAGAAAACCATATTTGATTACTTTATCGAAATCTTAGGGTGGTTGCAAATTGTGGCATCGCCTCTTGTTATATCCCTCGTTATTGGAGGCTTTGTTTATTTCCCAAATCCAAGTAACTCAAGACTAATAATTGCAACTCTAATTGTATTAATTGGTTTAGTCATTGGCATAGTTTGGGCAACAAACGTTTGGAGAAAAAAGGGCACTAATCACTATCTGAAAACAATTCGATCATCACCTGATTTCGACAAATTTGCCGAGCCTAAAGAGTAACAGCACACAACATCAGGTTTTGTGCAATGGCCATCAGAATATAATCTCATCGACAGAATAAAACCCAGCGACATATCGGGCTGGCACGGTATCTTAGAAATTTGATCTAAAAAACGAACTTTAACCCCAGAAAGGAGCTTTGGCAACCCAGCTTTACGGATCACGGATCGGCCACTGCACAAAGCCCTGAACGTTGTATGCAATCTTGTAGTGGCTTTCTTAATTGAACGATGAAACAATTTATTAAATCTATATTCAGGATTACACCATTTCAGACTTTAATCATAGCCCTATTTAGCTCATTAAAATTTGTAATAAATAGTACTAATCTAACAGACGAGATTCAAAGACCTTTGATCTGGATCTTACTTGCACTTGGTTTAATATTTATTATTTCAGTAGGCATTTATGGAATAATTGAAAACAAACAAGATGTATCTGAACCTGAACAAGTAAGAAAAAAATTCATAAGAATTGAAAAAAGGTATTCTGGAATAATAAACTTAGGTATTGGAATTCCAGCACTAATTGCAATAGCATTGTTTACCTATATGATTGTTCCAACAACATTACAAATGCTTTTAGCTTTACTTGCTGGAATCTTTTTCCGTAATTTAATTGAATATTTCAAGTCTAAGTCAGTACCATTGAACGAAGAACAAAACTAACGGCATACATCAGCCGGGTTTTTGCAATGGCCGTCAGAATATATTATCATCGACAGAATAAAACCAATCGACATATCGGGCTATCACGGCCTCTTAGAAATTTGATCTAAATAACGAACTTTAACCCCAGGAAAGAGTTTTGGCAGCCCGGCTTTACGGAACACGGATCGGCCACTGCACAAAGCTCTGAACGTTATAGCCAATTATGAACTCCAATTTTATTTTTAAACGAATGAATTATGAACAGAGAATTTGATAAAATGAAACACACTAAATTATACGGTTTATTTATTAATGGAAGTTGTAAATACATTCTTATTGCAATTTGTGTTATTGGAGTTTTCGCTTCTTGCAATACATTGGAAAAAGCTTCCCTTCATGGTTTGAACAGTGGATATTACAAATTGAAATCTGATACTTTAAAAGCCAAGGGTGTTTATTTAGATGTTACAGATGAAAAAATAGATATATATCATCACATAAAACGTCAACCGGATAAAAAACGATTTTTGACTATCCCGTTAAATACGATAACTGACAGTTCTATATCTAACCGGATTGTTTTTAAAAAGCAAAGTCTTGATGTTGATATCACTTCAATTTTATTAAAATACCGTACATCTGTTTACGGTTTACCTGCGCAGTTAACAACAGACTTAAATATGGCTTTATATGTTGGATGGCGCCATGACTACTTCTATCTCATGAGCAAAAAGGATCCATTGGACAGGAGTTATCATAAAATTAGCAACCGTGGATACGATTTTGGGGTTTTTGCAGGTCCAGGCACTACACTGATCAGTCCTTTTACCACCCAGAATAAGAGGACCGATGAATACAATGGAATGATAATTCAGACAGGAATTGCTGGTTTTATAGAATCAAACATAGCGAGTTTTGGATTAGCTGTAGGATACGATTATCTTATGAACCCCGATAGAAAGATATGGATATATACTAATAGACCTTGGGTAGGATTTGTCGTGGGTATTGCATTGAACTAAGCTAATTTTAACAACAAAATGATACATATACTTTTTGATACCGAATGAATATAACTGGCTATAACAGCGAGTTTTCAAAAAAGCGGGTTCAGTGATTAATTGAACATTCTGCCTCGGATCAACTTTTGTGTTGGGTTGACAGTTTTATACTCCAAAATACGTTTTTTCGCAAAGCTGAAAACCGTTAGCGGTAATACAATGAAACTGACACGTTAGAAAATTAGACAGTAAATTCCTGACCCCAGGTATGCAAAGACACAATGCTTGGCATTAATTTTTCGCCTTTTTTTGTTAAAGTATATTCCACAGTAGGCGGAACAGTTGCAAAAACTTCTCTTGTAATAATCCCATTCGCTTCCATATTTTTCAATTCCTTCACTAACATCCTGGTATTAATTCCTTCTACTGCTCTCTCTAATTCTTTAAAACGCATTTTGCCTTTTGACAAAATGTAAATTATTGGCATTGCCCATTTTCCACCAATAATATCGAGCACTTCTCTTAAAGAACAAGATTTTTCGGAAACTATTGTTTTTTTATTTTTCATAACCTGCTGATTTCATGCATTGCTTTACTTTGGGTTACTACTGTACATTAGTGTAACTACTAACAAAAGTAAAGTAATAGAAATATATTTGCTTCTTAATTTTAAAAAAATAGTAGATGAAATTATTAGAAGCAATAAAAGTGGGGAATACCACACTTAAAAACAGGATGGCTATGGCCCCAATGACACGAAGCCGTGCCAATTATGATGGAATTGTAGGCGACTCCACAATAATATACTACACACAACGAGTGAGTGCTGGTTTAATCATCAGCGAAGCCATAAATATTTCTCAACAAGCTATTGGAAGTCCGCTAACACCAGGCATCTATACGCCTTTACAAATTGCTGCATGGAAAAAAGTTACAAAAGCTGTTCACGAGAAAGGAGGCGTAATTTATGCTCAACTCTGGCACACAGGACGAGTGGGACATTCATTGGTGAAAAATGGGGAGCAAACCGTTTCTGCTTCTGCATTAGCAATTGAAGGACAACAGCATTTCACAATGGAAGGAATGAAAGATTATGAAACCCCAAGAGTATTAAGCCTAGAAGAAGTAAAAAACATTGTTCAGGATTACAAACAAGCAGCTATTAATGCTATGGAAGCAGGTTTTGACGGAGTTGAACTTCATTCGGCATTTGGCTATTTGCCAAATCAGTTTTTAGCGGAAAGTTCAAATCAACGAACTGACGAATATGGAGGAAGCAACGAAAATCGCAATCGTTTTGTACTAGAAATAATGCAAGAAATGGTTGCTGCTATTGGTAACGACAAAGTTGCAATCCGAATTTCGCCAACAAGCACTTACAACACAATTATGCACAAAAATCCAGTAGAACAATTTACGTTACTTATCGGGGAGCTTAACAAAATGCCTTTGGCTTATATTCACATAATGAACGTTCCTTTTCCTGCTGATAAATTCCCACAATATCCTGTAAATCCTGTTGAAACATTTGGGAAACTAACGCAACATCCCATTATTGCAAATTTTGGCTACACACAAGAAACAGGCGAAGCAGAATTAGAAAAAGGAATTGCAAAACTTATTTCGTATGGAGCATTATTTTTAGCCAATCCTGATCTGCCAAAACGATTTGAGCTAAATGCAGAACTTAATCAACCCGACAGAGCTTCAATGTACGGGGGAAATGACCAGGGATATATTGATTATCCATTCTTATCCTGATCAACAATATAAAAGGTAATTCTATAAAAAACAAACATAAGTAGAAAAAAACCATGAACAGAATACAAGCAATTTTAACCATTGACACAGACAACCTTCCAGCGAATTTTCAAGAAATATTAATACACGAAAAAGAAGTGGTTGCACAATGGAAGGCTGAGGGTTTTTTAGAACATTTATTTTTACGACAAACCAAAAACGGGGCAGTATTAATTTTCAAAGATGTTGACGAGGAAAAAGCCAAACAATTAATGGAAAAACTACCATTATATCAGTTGAAAAAAAGTGTGGAATATTTGAATTTAGTACAACAGTTCTAAAAAATCTGACAGCCAAAAATGTACTACCGCTGACAGCGGTTTTGCAAAAGTGGGGCTTTAGTGCTTGATTCAATATTTGCGCAAGGTTCAGCAGCAGTAATTCTTTTGAACTTTTGCTTAAAATCCGCCACATACAAACGCCGCCAACTGGTATGTGCAATTGTTGCAACTGTTCCTTTATTCAGAAAAACTAATTTTCGTAAGGACATTTTTAAGGGGAACAATCTATTTTCTATACATATAACTGGAACTACGCTTTAAAAATCCCGGTTTTACAGGATATCATAGTATTTTATTACTACTGATATTTAGGTATAAAAAGCGCCAGTATGTATAAAATATTTAGTTTGATTTTTACCTTGCTTGTTTCAGGCGCTGTGTCATCTTTTGCACAGCTTACGCCGCCAACGCCCCCCAGATCTAAGCCGGTAAAAATTTTACGATCCCCGGGACTGGAATCGACCCCTACAAGAACAACACCGCCCCCCGTTACCAATGCCGATTATTTACTGGCTGTTGTTCAGGTATCCATTAAAACAGGCACTGATAATAAAGAATCGCTTTCTAATATCTGTATTGAATTGTCTGTACCGGATTCGGCTTTTGGTATCTTTGCCCAGCATAATCTTACCAATGAACTTAAATCAAACTCCTATACTACAATAGGCCTGGGAAACAGTACTTCCTATACTTCAGGATTTCATCCCAACAGTATTCCGACAATCTATTATACGAAGGCAACTGGCATACAGCATATCAGGCTCAGTGATGTGGAGAAATATGGTCTGGCATTACGGATTATTTATAAGCCCAATTTTTTTGCAGATGCCTGGAAAATTGAAAATGTAGATCTCAGACTTGAATTCAAGGATGTCAATGGTAACCTGCATCCGGTGTTGGGACAAAAAACCATACAGTTTTCGAATGCTGCCACATTTCTGGATAATTACGATAAACGAATCCTTATTTGTACAGCAGACAAATATTTCAACCCTTTAACGTCTTTTGTAACAAAGGATTTTTCAATACGTTGGTAAGATTCATTTGTACATTACCCATTTTACAGTTTTAAATAAGAATCTATAGTATTCAGGTAAAATGATAAGCAGACCCTTTAAATAAAATAAGGTTATCTTTTAGATTCTAAGCCTTATTAACGATATGTGATTGACTGGGACCAGGCTGTTAAGAATATTGGCGTAAGTTGTATGATTTTAAACCTGGTGGCCTGCGCTGCGCCGCTGCCATTAACAGTCATTGCAGATCGCCTGATCGAACAAGAACCTGCAGAAAAGCATCACTGAAATAATATAGAAAAGGGAATAGTATGAGTAAAGTAATTTTTGACAGCGGAATTTCACTGGACGGTTTTTTTGCCGGAGACAACAGAAGCCCTCAAAATCCAATGGGTGGGGTTTCTGGTCAAATCCATTCGTGGATGTTTAATCAAAAGGCTTTTTGGGAACATCTTGGGATAGATGCTGGTAAGGAAGATGGAGCTGACGGAAAATACATCAGAGAGACGATCGCCCGTACAGGGGCATTCATTATGGGCAAACGGATGTTTGAGGAAGGTGAAGCTAGTTGGCCCAATGACCTCTACAAGGCAGATGTATTTGTATTAACGCACGAAATACGGGAACCATGGATTCAGGAGGGTACGACCAGATTTATTTTCATAAATGACGGAATAGAAAGCGCCTTGAACAAGGCAAGACAGTCGGCTAAGGGGAAGGACATCAGGATACAAGGTGGTGCCAATACGATCCAGCAGTTTTTAAATGCAGGATTTATTGATGAGTTTTTTATACATATTGCACCGGTTTTTTTAGGCAGCGGTATCCGGCTTTTTGACGGCATTGACAAACACAAATATGACGTGCAGATCTCAGAAGTTATACCTTCCGACCTGACAACTCATATAAGATATAAACTGATTAAAAAATAAAAGTACAAGCGGTAAACAAGGCAAAAGAAATTCAGCGTTGAGCGACTTAGATCTGTTGTTTGTTCACAGGTTAAATAAAGTTATACTTTTTAATTACTTAATGTTGATACACTCAAGGAGCGGATTACAGAAGGAGAAGGTCCAACTGATATGGATTATCCGATCATAGCGATTCTGCTTTAAAATATAGTAATACTGCTGTTTCTGCCTCCCCCTTGTTAATACAATGTTCTTTGTGTTTTAAGACTCCCCATTTCTTACTCCTTTCTGATGATCAATTACAAACTGTATCAGCTCTTCCAATGTACAATCAATCTCCGCAACAGCTTCATTGATATCTTCCCGGCTGACCTGGGCGGCAAAGCCCGGTGTCTTTAAACGCTTCAGTACACTCTTTACTTCTAACCCTTCGTATAAAGTAGGACGGATCAGCGCACAGGCATGGATAAAGCCGGAGAGTTCGTCGATAGCATAGATCATTTTGTCCATTTTACTCACCGGGGTAACACCAAATACGGAGGGGCCATGTGAGGCGATGCAATGGATCACGTCGGGATCGACCTTTCTTTTTTCCAGTTCTTCAATGATGATGCGGCAATGGGCTTCCGGGAATTTTTCCCAGTCGGCATCGTGCAGCAGGCCGGCTTGTTCCCATTTGCGGGCGGTGATTTCATCAGCGCCTTCTTTTTCGATGGCCCAGGCCTTCATATTGGCGGCCACCTGTTTCATGTGCAGGCGGAGTTTTTCGTTGGGTACCCATTCGAGCAGGAGGGCATGGGCTTCTTCATCCGACAGGAGGTTGCCGGTATGGGCAGGGTCGCCAAAAACGGAGCGGCCGAGATTACGATCTGACATAGGTATAATATATAGTGATTAGAAGGGTAAATCTGCTTCACGTACCTTCGTGGGGTCCGAAAGCAATAATATGGAAGAAAAGATACTAAAGGGAACGATTTCATTTGTTAATTACGAAAAGAATTTTGCCACCATTGAATATGAAGCGGGGGCAAAGAAAAAATCCGTCAATTGCAAGACCGGATTGGAAGAAACCGGTCGCAAGACCCAGCATTTCCGGATCGGGGATGTGGTGAGTTTCCAATTAAGACTGTCCGACCGGGGCGATAAGATGACGGCTTATAATATTAAGTTTCTCCATAATACCCGTTTGGACCTGTTGATCCAGCGGGCCGCGATCGAGAACCGTTTTTCCGGTTACCTGAAGAAGGTGGAGGCTGATTATTTTGTAAAAGAGATCGACAGTTATATTTTCTTTCCGATCCAGCTTTCTCCCTGGGAGAAGCCGCCGGTGGAGACCGCGGAGAACCAGGCGATCAGTTTCCGGTTGTTGAACCTGGAGAAGCCCAATGCCATCGTGGCTGAACTGTTTTCACATAATTTCTCTCCCGCGTATAAAAAAGCCCTGCAGCATTTCAAAAACGAGATCGATGCGGAAGCCGTGGTCACCCGCGTTACCCCGCACGGGATCTACCTCGATCTATTTGACGGCGGCATGCAGGCCAAACTGCCCGCTCCCATAGAAGGACAGCCGGTGCCTCAGCCCGGGGATAGCCTGCTGGTACGGGTTACCCACCTGACACCCAACAGGGTAGTGGTAAAGCGGGTGGAAAATGAAGAAAATACAGATTGATTAAGATTGCAGCTTGTATTCTTTGGTCAGTGCATCCGTGGGGATGCGTAATAATTTGCTGAATTTCCGGATCATGGTCAGGGATAAAGCCTGTTTATAGTTCAGTACTTTACTGACGGTGCCTTTATCCCCGTATTCCCGGGCCAGGTCCTTTGCCGTATAGCCAAAATCTTCCATTCGGATCTTGATCAACTCGACCGGGTCGAGCTCCGGGAGGTTCCATTGTTTTTCTTCGTATTGCTGAATCAGCATTACCAGCAACATCTTTTCCCGATGTTCATCGGACCCCTTTTCCGCATTCCGGATCTGTTCGTACCGGATTGTAGCTTCTTTGTAGTCATCCTGGTTTTCGATCAAGAACCACTGTTTCATTAGTAAAAGCATTTAAATAGTTGCAGGATTGATGCGGTCATATTCCGTATGTGTGACAATAAACCGTATCTCCACTAACTGATCTGTATAATCTATAAAGGCGATCAACCTGTAAATATTATGTACAATCTCAAATCGGGCCCGGTTATTGGCGATCATTTTTGCTCTTGGAAAATCATGCATTACATCCAGTCTGTTTTTCCAAACTCCCTTTTGAGTCACCGATTTCCAGGCAGAAAGACTCTTTCGGGCATCCGCGTGTCGTTTCGCAAATTCATTCAATCTTTCCAGGTAAACGATATACATAGTCATTCCAGTTCTGTCAGTAAATGTGAGGACCATGCTGAACTGAAAAGCGTCCCGTCGCCAGATTTTTATCCACTACATACCTGGCAGGAAAGCCCGTCGTTTACATAAATAAAGGTAAAAAGAGGTTGGTAAAATGCCAACTTTGAGGTTAATGAAAAAACGTAGTCAAAATATTTATTGATTATCAGTATATTGCAAGGCTTGCTCTCAAATTTCTCTCCTTTTTCTTAGGTTAGGATTTCACACATTCCTATCTTTGCACCCCCAAAAGAACCCCGTAAAACCGGGTTTTCACGGGTACAGGCAGAGGGATAGCTCTGTTTGTTTATTCACTAACCGCCGGATTTTCCTGGAAAGGACTGAAGGCAAAAAGCTTTTTTAAATGAGCAAATTACATTTCACTACCAAACACGCGAACGAGGCTACCGTTAAACGCAACTGGTATGTTGTGGACGGTACTAATCAAACCGTAGGTCGTATGTGTGCTAAAATTGCCGCTGTATTACGTGGTAAGAACAAAGCATGCTACACCCCCCACGTTGACACTGGTGATTATATCATCGTGATCAACTGCGAAAAAGTCGTGCTGACCGGCAACAAGATGGAACAGAAAATCTACGACCACTTTACCGGATACCCCGGTGGCCGTAAAGAAGAGACTGCCATCAACCTGCAGAAACGTCGTCCCGAAGTACTGATCGAAAGAGCGGTTAAAGGCATGCTGCCAAAGAATCGTCTCGGCCGTAAGATGTACAAAAAATTATTTGTGTATGCCGGTGCTGAGCATCCGCATGGTGCACAACAACCCAAGGATCTCAAATTCTAACCTTCGCTAACGCTCAGGTTGACAAAAAACATTAAAAAATTCCAAACAAATTATAATGGAAAAGCAAACAAACGGTGTCGGACGTCGTAAAGAAGCAGTGACAAGGGTGTTCGTTTCTAAAGGAAGCGGCGTTATCACGATCAACGACAAAGACTACAAAACCTATTTTCCGCTGGTATACCTGCAAAACCAGGTAGAGCGTCCGCTGAAAACAGTAGACGTGGCCACTAAATATGATGTGAAGATCAACGCTGCTGGCGGTGGTCTGAAAGGTCAGGCAGAAGCTGCTATGCTGGGTATCTCCCGCGTACTGGTTGAACTGAACCCTGAATTCCGTCCCGCCCTGAAAGCGGCCGGTCTGCTGAAACGTGATCCGCGTTCTGTTGAACGTAAGAAATTCGGTCACAAGAAAGCCCGTAGAAGCTACCAGTTCTCTAAACGTTAATATCAGTTACGAGCTATTAGCCATGAGCTGCGAGTTAACCGCTCCATGCTCGACACTCGCAGCTCAGCGCTATTTATTCAAAATAATAACAACAACAGAAAATGGAAAATACATCCTTACAACAGCAGCTTCTCGAGGCAGGTGTTCACTTCGGTCACCTCAAGAAGAAGTGGAACCCCAAGATGTTACCTTACATCTTTGCTGAAAAGAAAGGTATTCACATCATTGACCTGAACAAAACCGTAGAGTGCCTGCAGGAAACTGCAGCTGCCATGAAAGCGATCGCCCGCAGTGGTAAAAAGATCCTGTTCGTGGGTACGAAAAAACAGGCGAAAGACATCGTGAACGAAAGTGCGAAGAAAGTGAACATGCCCTTTGTTACCGAAAGGTGGTTAGGTGGTATGCTGACCAACTTCAACACTGTTCGTAAGAGCGTGAAGAAAATGCAGAGCATTGAGAAAATGCTGAGCGACGGTTCTTTCGACAGCATCACCAAGAAAGAGCGCCTCACCCTGAGCCGCGATAAGGATAAAATGGAGAAAGTACTCGGTGGTATCGCCCAGTTGGGTCGTGTACCGGCTGCCCTCTTCATCGTGGATATCGGTCACGAGCATATCGCCCTGGCAGAAGCCAAGCGTCTCGGCATCTCCACCTTTGGTGTGGTGGATACCAACTGCGATCCGAACAAAGTTGATTTCGCGATCCCTGCGAACGACGATGCTACCAAATCCATCGCGATCATCGTGAACTATATCACGGCTGCCATCGCTGAAGGACTGGCCGAAAGACAAGCCGCCAAAGACGAGGAAGTAGAAGAAATGACTGACGACGAAAAAGAAAGGAAAGCTGCTAAGCTGCTGGCTGAAGCCGAAGCTGAAGGCGGACGTGGTGGTCGTGGTCGTGGCGCGGGTGGTCCCGGTGCCGGTGGTCAACGTCGCCGTTCTGGCAGCGGAACACCCGGTGGTCGTGGACCCGGTGGCGGTAAGAGATAAGTCGGGAGTGAGGAGTCGGGAGTCGGGAGTCAAATACACTGAGGCCCGGCAGACCGATAGAGCCCGGATGAATTGATTTATTAATACTAAATACCTAATTATATGAGCACCGTAACAATTAGTGCACAGGATATCAATAAACTCCGCCAGGCAACTGGTGCGGGTATGATGGATTGCCGTAAAGCCCTGACTGAAACCAATGGTGATTTTGAAGCGGCGATCGACTGGCTGCGTAAGCAAGGTCAGAAAGTAGCGGCTAAAAGGAGTGATCGTGAAGCAAAAGAAGGCGTGGTGATCGCACAGACAACTGCTGATAACAAAACCGGTATTGTGGTTTGTGTCAGTTGCGAAACGGACTTCGTTTCCAAGAATGCTGACTTCGTGGCATTTGGTAAAAGCATCGCTGATGCCGCCATCGCCAACAACGTAAACAACCTGGAAGAACTGATGGCCGTTAAGATCGGTGACCTGACCGTAGCTGCCCTCGTTGACGAGAAACTGGCTACCATCGGAGAAAAGATCGGGGTAACTAAATTCCAGCGTGTGGATGCTCCTTATGTAGCTTCCTATATTCACGGTGCTTACCGTATCGGTGTACTGGTAGGACTGGATAAAGAAGCGGCTGAAGCCGGTAAAGACGTAGCGATGCAGATCGCTGCCCTGAACCCTGTAGCCGTGGATGCTTCTTCTGTTCCTGCTGACGTGATCGCCCGCGAGCGTGATATCGTTATGGAACTGATGAAACAGGATCCGAAAATGGCCGGTAAACCCGAAGAAATGCTGGCTAAGATCGCTGAAGGTAAAATGAACGTGTTCTTCAAAGAACAAACCCTGACCGCGCAGGCTTTCGTAAAAGACAGCAGCAAGTCAGTAGGTGATTACCTGAAAGAAAGCGGTAACGTAACTGTTACTGAGTTCAAGCGTGTGGCTTTAGGTTAATTCTAAAACACTTTATATTAAAGGCTGCATCGGTTTCCGGTGCAGCCTTTTTTGTTTCTCGCGAAGGACGCGAAGAGGAGCGAGAAGCAAGAAGCGAGAAGCGAGAAGCAAGAAGCGAGAAGGGAACAGCCAGTTCTAAGTAGGTTGTATCTAAAAGAACAACTGTTCCTCGTTTTACGGTATACTTTCGTACTTCGTACATTATCCTGTTGCTAGTCAACAGCCAGATTCCTCCCTTCGGTCGGGATTGAAGCAGTCTTCATAGTTGGTTGCTTTATCCCTCCTTCGTCGGGATGACAAAACAGCCCGTTCACCGGGGTGATAAAACGGCTCGTTCACCGGGGCGATAAAACAGCCCGTTCGCCGGGGTGATAAAACGGCCCGTGGTATTTTTGATAATCTAGTAAGAATCCTTGTCACCCCGAAGCGAAGCGAGGGGTGAAGCAGTAGCGATAGTATGGTATTTAGATTCCGACGAAGGAGGAATCTTGTATTTCAACTGGGTGTCGGGTGTCAGGAAACAGCCCCCTCTGAGTAGGTTGTAATTAAATGTACAAATGTTCCTCCTTTTACGCCTTGCCTTTCGTACCTCGTAGTTGAGAAATGCAGGGCCCCTCGCTATTCACTTCGGGATGACGAGATAAATTGGGGATAAAAGGAAATACAAGGAAATACAAGATTTCTCGCTACGCTCGAAATCGGAGTCCGCTTGCTGATT
>CALRQQ020000042.1:0-13268 GCA_943370345.1 Chitinophaga pinensis | reverse complement strand
GGAAGGATTCTGGAGCGAAGTGGCGGAAAGTTTTCACTGGCGGAAAAAGTGGGACAAAGTGCTGGACTGGAATTTCAATGAACCGAACGTGGAGTGGTTCAAAGGGGCCAGACTGAATATCACGGAGAACTGTATCGACCGTCACCTGGAGAAAATGGGCGATAAGCCGGCTATTATCTGGGAACCCAATAATCCTGAAGAAAGGACCCGCGTGGTCACCTATAACCGGCTGCATAAACGCGTATGTCAGTTTGCCCAGGTATTAAAGAACAACGGGGTGAAAAAAGGCGACCGGGTTTGTATCTATATGGGCATGGTACCTGAGCTCGCCTATGCCGTACTGGGTTGTGCCCGTATCGGTG
Organism: Chitinophaga pinensis; assembly: GCA_943370345.1. Lineage (GTDB taxonomy): Bacteria > Bacteroidota > Bacteroidia > Chitinophagales > Chitinophagaceae > JJ008. The sequence goes on along the minus strand of CALRQQ020000042.1, from coordinate 12,906 downwards.
CCATTCATAGTGTGATATTTGGTGGCTTCTCCGCACAGAGTATTGCCGACCGCCTGTATGATGCCAATGCGGAATTTATCGTTACCTGCGACGGGGCCTACCGCGGTAATAAAGATATACCACTGAAAAGTGTGATCGATGATGCGCTGATCGGTAACCGTACCGTAAAGAAAGTGATCGTGTATACCCGCACCCGCACGCCCGTCTCTATGATCAAAGGCCGTGATGTGTGGTGGGAAGATGAGATGGAACATGCCGAGCACCAGGTGGAGCAGGAGGGAAAGGTTTCCTTCCCGGCGGAGGAGATGGAGGCAGAAGATCCGTTATTCATTTTATATACCTCCGGTTCTACCGGAAAGCCCAAGGGGGTGGTACATAGCTGTGCCGGATATATGGTTTATACTGCCTATTCGTTCGTGAATGTATTCCAGTATCAACCTGGCGATATTCATTTCTGTACCGCCGATATCGGCTGGATCACCGGTCATAGCTATATTTTATACGGCCCGCTGGCAGCCGGAGCCACTACCATGATGTTTGAAGGCATACCCACCTGGCCTGATGCCGGCCGTTTCTGGGATATCATTGATAAATACAAGGTCAATATCCTGTACACTGCTCCTACTGCGATCCGTTCATTGATGGGATTTGGCCTGGGACATGTGCATGGACATAAACTAGACAGTCTGAAAGTACTCGGTACGGTGGGTGAGCCCATCAACCAGGAAGCCTGGAACTGGTATGATGAGAATATCGGTAAAGGCAAATGTCCGATCGTGGATACCTGGTGGCAGACAGAGACCGGTGGTATCCTTATTTCAAATATGGCCGGTGTTACCCCAGCCAAAGCCACGTATGCCACGTTGCCCTTGCCGGGTGTGGACCCGATGCTCGTGGATGAGAACGGAAAAGAGATCGAAGGCAATAATGTCAGCGGTAATCTCTGTATCCGTCATCCCTGGCCTTCCATTATCCGTACCACCTACGGTGATCATGAACGTTGCCGCCTGAATTATTTCTCCGCATATCCTGAATTATATTTTACCGGCGACGGGGCCTACCGCGACGAGCAGGGCAATTACCGGATCACGGGTCGAGTGGATGATGTATTGAATGTCAGCGGACACCGCCTCGGTACCGCCGAAGTGGAAAACGCGATCAATATGCACGCTGGTGTGGTGGAAAGTGCCGTGGTGGGTTATCCGCATGATATCAAAGGACAGGGAGTATATGCCTATGTGATCTATGAACATGTGCATGGCGATGAAAACCTCACCCGCCAGGATATCCTGCAAACAGTGACCCGCGTGATCGGTCCTATTGCTAAACCGGATAAGATCCAGTTTGTACCCGGTCTGCCCAAGACCAGAAGTGGTAAGATCATGCGCCGTATCCTGAGGAAGATCGCCGAAGGGGACATGGAGAACCTGGGCGATACATCCACCTTATTGGATCCGGGTGTGGTCGATGAAATAAAAAGGGGTAAACTCTGAGCAGTAAACCCCGCTTTTACCACTGTCGTATAAAAAAGCGCCTAAATAGTCGTATCTCTGGCGGGTAAAAATTATTTTTGGCGATAACCTTTGCCAGCATTTTACCTTATGAAAGAAAAAACGACCAGGCGCCGCTTGCCCTCACTGATCCGCTGGATCGGATGGGTATTGCTTTTCCAGGTGGTCCTGATCAATATCAGTGCTGCCCTCTACGCGCACCGGCTGACCCATTTTTACAATGATCCATCCTTGCAGGGCAGTCATACATCGGATAATATTTTCGGAAAGACCTGGAAATTATTTACCGGACCCAGATTTCCCAAATCTTTGATCCGCCAGACGCCTTCCTTTGAATACGACACAGTCCGTCTGCAGCGATCGAATGGTGATTGGGTGGATGCCTGGTACGGTGAACCGGATTCAATGGCCAAAGGCACCATGATCCTGTTTCACGGACTGAGTGCCAATAAAAGTTATATGGTCCGGGAGGCTGCCACATTCAGACTGATGGGATACCGGGTACTGCTGGTGGATCTGAGGGCGCATGGCAACAGTGATGGACAAAACAGCACGATCGGCCGAAAGGAAACAGAAGAAGTAAAACTGGCCTTTGATTTTATAAAAGCAAAAGGAGAGAAGGCCGTTTATTTATGGGGGGTATCCATGGGTGCGGTGGTAGTCGCCCGCTCCGTAGCAGAGAAGGAAGTACAACCAGCCGGCATTATTCTGGAATTACCCTTTGCCTCCCTTCAGTCGCATTTAAAAGCCAGGGCCCGGGTATTGGGCTTTCCGCAACAACCCTTTGCCTTCCTCGTTACCGGCTGGATCGGTATTGAAAGAGGGTTCAATGGATACGATCATTCCACTATCCGTTATGCCCGCAAGATCAGTTGCCCGGTACTGGTGCAATTCGGAGCGAAAGACAATTATGTATTGACATCAGAGATCGATCAGATCTATGAGGCCATCCCAGGTACAAAAAAGGAACGGGTGGGGTATGAAGCGGCCGGACATGAATCATTGCTTATGAGTGACCCCGACCAATGGAAAAAAACAATCACCGGTTTCCTGCAGCAATATCCCGGGTAAGTTATTTGCGGATGGTGACCTGGGTGCCTGATCCTACATACAAATACAGGTCTTTTATATCCTCATTTTTCATGGAGATACAGCCCAGGGTCCAGTTTTTATAACGGTCGATCACAAAATCCTCGTGGGGCCATACCCCATGGATGCCTATACCACCGCCAATCTTTGCATTCGAAGGGATCTCTCCGGTTTGTTTGCGCCGGTTAAATTTTTCAACACTTTCTTTAGTGGGATAATCAATAGCCAGGAACCGGCACCATTTTTCATGTACCCGTTTGGTGGTGATCCTGAAACTGCCTTCCGGGGTATTCTTGTCGCCTTCCATTTTTTTATCATCCAGACTGTTATTGCCGAATACCACCGGGTAAGTCGCATACCAGCCTTCTTCATCGTAGACCGTCAGTTCATAATCAGATTTATCAACTATGATCGACAACTTGCCTGTGGGTCCGGCTGAAGCCGTAAAACGCTTGTTTGCGATAAAGGACCTCGCCGTATGATGATCCGTGGCGGTTAGGCTGCTCCCAAAGAAAACAGAAAGAAGAAAAACAAGTTGTTTCATGTCCGTTTAGTGTTTTCAGTAAGTCCATCTGTAACCAGCCGCCAGGTGGGAGCAGCACTGATTGAATGGCAAAAAAAAGAAAAGTGGTCCGTCCTATCGTTCAAACGGAGTGCCAGAGTTTTTTATTTTCCGGAGGTGGATAAGTATACTGCCGGTTAATATGGATTTAACAGCCTGTTTAGAAAGTTTACGGGGCATTTTACCGGGTAAAGCTGCGTTGTAAAATAAAAAACCGGCCTGGGAACAGGCCGGTAATATATGAAGATGAGAAATTGTTTACCAGTTGCTGAAGCGGAAACCCAGGGTATAAGGGGTCATGTCCAGACTTTTGTCCCACATATTGTTCATCGCATAACTGCCATAAAGTTTAACGGGACCCAGGGATAATTCACCGATATAGGACAATTTAAATCGTTCCAGGTCAAAATCACTCCGGACTTTGTTTTTGTCGCCATCCACTTTTGTTTTAAAGCGGGCGGAATACATATAACCGGCACTCACACCTCCGCTGATCCCAAATCCGCTCTTCCGGTTGGGGGTGAAATTGATGTTGAGCATAATGGGTACGGTCAGGTAATCCACTGCCAGTTTAACTTTTTTGAAAGAAGTACTGCCTTCGGTGATCAGGGTCGGGTTTTTGGCAAACAGGAGTTTGTCATTCTCAAAATGGTAATTGTTCAATTCCAGTCCCATTCCGTACTTGAGGTTCAGTACATGTTTGGCAATATTCAGTTTCTGCATGAAGAACCAGATATTCACGTTCCTTGATTTACCGGCCCGTGCTTCCAGGTCATCTTTCGTGATCCCGCTGGCGGTAAATCCGTTGAACGCCGCATTCACATAATTCGAATTATCGGTATAGTTCGAGAACCCGATGTCCATGATCCACCAGTTGGTACTCAGGTTGGAGGGTTTGTCCACTTTGCGGTTGCGCATACGGTATTCCCGGTCATGAACAATTTCCCGGTCTTTGCTGCCTGCCCTGCGAATGATGACCATTCCGCCGATACGGATCGTATCATCCTGGGGTGCTTTTTTAGGGGTGTAACTGCTATCCGTTTGTGCTATACTGCCGAGCGTCAGACACAGTGCCATACAGAAGGTAAAGATCCTTTTCATGTTATTTGCTTTCTTAAATGAATAATGTTGTTGATTATCATCCAATGCCTGTCGGGCCCTGGATTATTTTAACCTGATTGCGAGTCCGCCTACCAGTAACCGGTTGTCCTGATCGGTCGGGTCAATATTGGTCCGTTTTTCAAAGGTCCGTGTCACCTTCCGGAAGAAGCCACGGAGTTTGTTTTTCTTACCATTCTGACCTTCTGTTTCAGGATACTGTTCGTCCGGCCTGGCAACAGCGAAATCAATTCCTGGTTTTATATCAGGCGAAGAACCGGTTGTGTTTGTTACATCTGTTTTTGTTAAAATACCTTTAGGATTATTGTTCACCGGAACAGGCGTTACAGCTACGTCATTCTGTGTTGTGATTACATTCGGGTTATAAACCGGTTGCGGCAGATTATTGGACTTATTGTCTGTTTGCCGGATAGCAATAGCATCAGCTTTATCCGTCCGGGTTACTTTATCCGGTGACTGCATGGATTGTTTTTCCGGCCGGTCTGTGGAATTGTTACCGGTGCGGATAGTGGCCAGTTTGGTTTCACGAGATTGGATGCTGTTTCCGGGCTGAACCGTGTCCGCATTTACTGCGAACTCGTCTTTGTCATTTTCAGGCAGGATAGGAGCGGGTGATTTGATCTGCTCTTTTCCGGGCGTTGTGCCGGCCACTGCCGCTTCATCCGTACGGCGACTGATCATCCACACAGTACTCAGTCCCAATGCGAGGATCAGGATAGCTGCCGCTGCTCTCCACCACCTTACCGGCAGGGCTTTTACCTTTTCTTCACGGCGATACAGCGATGCTTTATCCGGGAATGAAACAGACGCTGGCTGGAGACGCGTAAAACGCAGCAGGTCCAGTTCTTTCTGTACGGTCAGGTTCTCCGCCGCAAACTGTTCGACCGCTACCCGTTCTGCGGGATTCAACTCCTGATCAATATAGAGTAAAAGGTATTCTTCGTAATTCGTCAGGTTAATGAATGAGGTTTCCTGTCCTTTCAGCAATTCCTCTTTCCCGCTGAAGACAATTTCCGTTTCCGGGGTGAACTTATACTGTAACAACAGGTCCAGCTCTTCTTTCAGGTCCGGATGCAATTGTACAAATGCCTCCACCATCCCGCGCTCTTCCTGCGTCAGTTCATTATCCATATACAGGATAAAGTACTCTTCGTAATTATTTCGCGTGATGTTCATTTGTTACGTATAGTTGTTCTTTTTCTGAATCCTGTTTCTTATTCGTACTTCGTACTTCTAACTTCGTACTTCGTACTTTATATCACGTTCTCCATCTTCACCAGGTACTCCTTCAGCTGAACCCTTGCCCGGTGCAGGTATACTTTTACCTGGCTGGGGTTCAGGTTCATGATCTGTCCGATCTCTTCATAATTATATCCTTCATAGTCTTTCAGCAACACCAGCGAACGTTGTGTGTCGTTCAGCCGGTTCAGGGCCTCGTTCAGGATCTTCTTCAAATTATTCGCTTGCTTATTTTCTACTTTCAATTCTTCTCCGAATTCCTCCCGCAGCTGGATCCGCTTCACTTTCCGGATATGATCGATCATCTGGTGATAGGCGACCGTAAAGAGATAGGATTTACATTTTGCCGCATCTACCTGCTCCCGGTTCCGCCACATTTTTTCAAATGCGGTCTGCACCACATCCCGCGCATCCTCCTCATGCCTGAGATTCTTCAGGATGAAGCGGTACACATTGTCTGCATACTGGGTTACACATTCGTTGTATTCTCTTTCGGTCATAAACAGCAGGTGTGGTAAAGGTAATGATCAGGGCGCTGTACAAATAGTACGTTTCAGGAAAGGGAAGGTTACAAAGAGGCAAAAAAAAATCCAGGTATGGGACCCGGATCTTTGCAAAATTATTTGTATTTCAATTAGTTGATAGGCGAAACGATAATAAACTGGCGGGACAAATTTTCCATCATCAGGTCGTCTGCCGGGGCCTTGCCCTGCTCTGCACAGGCTTCCTCCGTCTTCTTACAGCAGGCACCTTCGGTACATTCCCGCTCTGTAGTAGAGGCCTTTAAGCCGAAGAGTAACATTATTACCACAATAGCTATGGTAAAATAAGTAAATATGACTTTAATACGGGGTTGCATGGGGTTGGTTTGATGGTTTAGACGTAAACCGTAAACAGGATGTTACAGGTTTTCAATAAAATTTACCCGGCAATTTAAACAGACCGGTTACCCCGGCCAATGAATTACCGGCCAACTGCATTTTATCGGGGTTGAAATGCAGCAAAACGGAACTAAATACCCTGCCGGTCCAGATAAGAACAACTGTTCGGGAAATATGTGTCGCCGTATATTTGCCGACAAATCAGCAATATGAATAACAAACTGGTACAACGCATCGCCGCTGAAGTGGAGGAGATCAAATCAGCCGGACTTTATAAGACCGAACGCATTATCGAAAGTCCGCAGGGAGCGGAGATCATTGTAAACGGCAGGACGGTGCTGAATTTCTGCGCCAATAACTACCTCGGGCTCTCAAGTCATCCCAAAGTGATCAAGGCGGCTCACGAAGCGATCGACAAAAGAGGATACGGCATGAGCAGTGTGCGCTTTATCTGTGGCACCCAGGATATTCATAAAGAACTGGAAGAAAAGATCTCTCAATTCCTCGGCACCGAGGACACTATATTATATGCCGCCGCTTTTGATGCCAACGGAGGTGTATTTGAACCTTTGTTCAATGAACAGGATGCGATCATTTCCGATGCGCTGAACCATGCCTCCATTATTGATGGGGTCCGTCTTTGTAAAGCCCAGCGTTTCCGATACGAGCATAATAATATGGAAGATCTCGAAGCTAAACTGAAGGAAGCCGCCGGCTGCCGCAGCCGCATCATCGTTACCGATGGTTCTTTCAGCATGGATGGTACCATTGCCCGGCTGGATGAGATCGTGAAACTGGCCGAACAATATGATGCCTGTATCATGGTGGATGAATGTCATTCCTCCGGATTCCTCGGTAAGACCGGTCGTGGCACCCACGAATACCGCGGGGTGATGGGCAGGATCGATATCATTACCGGTACACTTGGTAAAGCACTGGGTGGTGCATCAGGTGGATTTACTTCCGGCAGTAAAGCGGTGATCGATATGCTGCGCCAGAAGTCAAGACCCTACTTATTCAGTAATACCCTGGCTCCTTCCATTGTAGGAGCATCGATCGCCGTGCTGGATATGCTCACTGAGACCACCGAACTCCGCGACAAACTGGAATACAACACAAAATATTTCCGTACACAAATGACCGCTGCCGGTTTTGATATCAAACCCGGCGACCATCCGATCGTTCCGATCATGTTATATGATGCCGTACTGGCGCAGACCATGGCAGCCAAGCTGCTGGAAGAAGGTATTTATGTGATCGGCTTCTTCTTCCCGGTGGTGGCCAAGGGACAGGCCCGCATCCGGGTACAACTGAGTGCGGCACATGAACAGGCCCACCTGGACAAAGCCATTGCCGCATTCACAAAAATCGGTAAGGAGCTGGGTGTCTTGAAGTAAGCTGGCCGGATGTCTGGGTATTGACGGTTGACATAGGTAAAAGTACGATTCACGGATTTCTACGAACGGTACTTTATACCTGTGTTTTTTTCAACTTTTTGAACGAAATAACACGTAGAAAGTTATGAAATGCAATTTTCGCAGAGTACTTTCGTTTTAGGTTTATTGATATAAACTCTACCCGCCAATTCCTCTGGAATTTCCTTTAATTAATTCTTGACCCGTACAACCGGTTACAACCGGGAGTACCCAACTTTTTAAAAGAAGTATGAAAAAATTCTTTTTTTGCCTCGCTACAGCGGCTGTAGTCATGTTTATGTTAAGTTCCTGTGCTGCCACCAAAAGGGATTGCCAGGGAAACAAACATTACCGGTTAAAGAACGGTATTTACCTGTAAGGAAAATCTGAGCAAAACGTATTGAAAGTCCCGGTTTATCCGGGACTTTTTATTTTTAAGGAATTATTGGTCATTTGTTTCTTGTCAAACCACTCACCACTTCCGGCAAAGGCAATGAAGCATCTTCCTCGTGGATAGCTATCAGATCAATGGGCACCGGCTGGCCAGGTTGCGACGGAAGTAATATTTTAAACAAACAAACCAAAAAGGCTTCCCGGCGGTTAACTTTGCTCAAATTTTACAGCTGCAATGAAAAACGCCCTCTGGTCCCTGCTCGTTCTTTCCGGTTTATATGCCTGCTCTCCCAATAATGTAAAACAGGATGATAGTCTTGGTAAATACTTTTCCGAAAATAAAGTGGAAGGCTGCTTTGCCATTATGGACAATGCGTCCGGAAAATTCACGGTCTTTAACCTGGGCCGTTACCGCGACAGCAGCTATCAGCCAGCTTCTACCTTCAAGATCCTGAATTCACTGATCGGTCTGCAGACCGGTAAGATCGTCAATGACAGCATGATCATTAAATGGGATTCAGTACAACGCTGGAACCCGGACTGGAATAAGGACCTGACCATGTATGAAGCTTTCCGTGTTTCTGCATTGCCATATTATCAGGAAGTGGCCCGTCGGATCGGCCGGGATACCATGCAGTACTGGCTCGATAGTATCAAGTACGGTGCACAGACTGATACGCAGAAAGTGGTGATCCGTGGAGCGGTCGATTCCTTCTGGATCAATAACAGCCTGAAAGTAACTCCTGACCAGCAACTCGGTCTGGTGAAAAAACTATATTTCGACCAATTGCCTTTTTTCAAGACCTACCAGGAAATGGTGAAGCGGGCCATGCTTTTTGAGAACAATACCAATTACCGCCTCGGTTATAAGACCGGCATGGGTTACCGCGAAAACGGGAACATGATCGGCTGGGTCGTGGGCTGGATCGAAGAGAACGGACATCCGTATTTCTTCGTCCTGAATACCGAATCCCCGGACCGGAATATCGAAATGACGAAAATACGTATGAAAATCCTCAAGGATATTCTGAAACAGATGGGTTTTTTAGAGGGAAAAATGTAAAAACCCTTTTGTCCGGGTCCGGCTGCACTTGTAGCATGAATTTTGATTTCTTCCCGCATGAACTGGCAATTTCAATATAAGGAAGCTGTCCTGCTGTTTATTGCAGCGGGTTTCCTGCTGCTCCTTTTTCTGAACCTGCTGCGTTGGAAAAGATCCACTACCCGCAAGATCGGCGACCCGGCCCTGGTAAAATTGCTGATCACTTCTTTATCCCAAAAAAGAGTTGTCCTGAAATTTATACTGGTACTACTGGCTTTCACTGCAGGCATACTCGCCGTGATGAATCCACGGGTACCGGGTGATTCAGATAATAAGACACGCAAGGGCATTGATATAGCCATTGCACTCGACGTCAGCAAAAGTATGCTGGCTACGGACCTTGCCCCGGACCGGTTGGAACGGGCCCGGCAGTTTATCACTAAACTCATAAAGGCAATGCCCGATGACCGGATGGCCCTGGTGTTGTTTGCAGGTAAAGCCTATCTCCAGTTACCCCTTACCGCAGATCATGCTGCGGCTTCCATGTTTGTATCCGGTGTAACCACCGATGCGGTACCCCAGCAGGGCACGGTGATCAGTGATGCATTACGGATGAGTGCCGGGGTATTCAATCCGGCCGACAAACGCTTCAAAGCTGTACTGCTGATCACCGATGGCGAAGACCATGATGCAGATGCGGTCAGTACCGCAGAGGAGCTGGCGGAAAAAGGAGTCATGATCAATACAGTCGGGATCGGATCTCCGGAAGGGGCCACTATTACCGAACCCGGTACCGGGCAACCCAAGCGGGACCTGGCGGGTAATGTCATTATTTCAAAATTGAATGAAGAAATACTGAAGGAACTGGCAGCTGCCACCAACGGGGTCTATGTACGGTTACAGAACAGCGATGACGCGATAGCCTCACTTAAGGATCAGTTATCACAGATCGAACGGAAAGCCTACGGGGATGTGAGCCTCGTGCAGTTCACGTCCTATTATATGTGGCTGGCCGCAGCTATGTTGCTCCTGCTCCTCGTGGAGTTCGTCATTCCGGTCACACAAAAAAAACTGGCGGTATGAAGAAGCTCCTGCTGATATTATTTTGTGCACCCGTGATGGTGCTTCAGGCTCAGGATAAACAACAATACCTGCGGGAAGGGAATATGTATTACCGGCAGCAGCAGTATGAAAAAGCAGAAGCCGCCTATCAGAAAGCCCTGCAGGCAGATCCTTCCGGCAACCGGGTGAAATTTAACCTTGCGAATACTTTACGGCAATTGGGCAAACAGGAAGAGGCATTCAAGGCCTATACTGAACTGGCCACTACAGCAAAAGAACCGGATATTAAAGCCGGTGCCTGGTACAATAAAGGGGTGATGCTCAGTCAGCAGAAAAAACTGGAAGAAAGTATTGAGGCTTATAAGCAAGCCCTGCGGCTCAATCCGGAGGATAAGGAAGCGCGGGAAAACCTGCAAAAAGCCTTACTGGAACTGAAAAAGAAAAATCCCCCGAAGAAAGAAGAAAAGAAGGACCCCAAAAAGCAGCAGCAGAAAAAAAAGCAACAGCCCAAAATGAGCCCCAAAGAGGCCGAGCAACGCCTGAAACTCCTGGAACAAAAAGAAAAGGAATTAAATCAGCGGATGCAGAAGGAAAAATCAAAAACAGGCGGAAATCAGGCTAAAGATTGGTGAACCTGACTCCGGGTTCTTTGTTAGTTTTGCACATATGCAAGCGTACTGTGCCTCACTTACCCAATACCAGCGGCTGATCACCCGGGAAATCCGTATCGGTGACCTGCTCCTGGGAAACGGACACCCGATCCGGGTACAAACCATGACCACCACCGACACGATGGATACCCTGGCCACCGTGGAACAAAGCATCCGTTGTATTGAAGCCGGTGCAGAACTGGTGCGGATCACAGCTCCTTCCAAAAAGGAAGCAGAGAATTTACTCCTGATCAAAAATGAGCTGAAGAAAAGAGGCTATACGGTTCCCCTGGTAGCTGATATCCATTTTACCCCCAATGCTGCCGAAGTAGCTGCCCGTATCGTGGAAAAAGTGCGGGTGAATCCGGGTAACTATGTCGATAAGAAAAAATTTGAACAGATCGAATATACTGATGCGGAATATGCAGAAGAGATCGACCGCATCCGTGAACGGTTCACGCCGCTTGTAAGGATCTGTAAAGAACATGGTACGGCCATGCGGATCGGTACCAACCATGGTTCACTTAGCGACCGGATCATGAGCCGCTATGGCGACACGGCCAATGGCATGGTGGAAAGTGCGATGGAATTCCTGCGGATCGCCCGGGGCGAAGCCTATCACAATATCGTGCTGAGTATGAAGAGCAGCAATCCCCAGGTAATGGTACAGGCCTACCGGCTGCTGATCAAGACCATGATGGATGAATTTGGCGAAGCCTATCCGCTTCACCTCGGCGTAACCGAAGCGGGCGATGGCGAGGATGGCCGTATCAAAAGTGCAGTAGGTATCGGTACTTTACTCGAGGATGGCATTGGTGATACGATCCGTGTTTCCCTCACCGAAGATCCTGAATTCGAGATCCCGGTATGCAGGGACCTGGTAAACAGATATCAGCTGCAGCACAGAACCCCGGCCGGATTAGTGGTGCCCTCCATTGACAAACTGCCATATTCTCCCTTTGAGTATAAACGGCGGGAAAGCTTTGCGGTCAGCAATATCGGTGGCGGTCAGGTGCCCGTAGTAGTGGCCGACCTCAGTAAAATAGAAAAGATCACGCCGGCCGATCTGCAGAGTGCCGGTTATACCTACAATACAGAAACGGATAAATGGACGATCAGTGATGCAGCAGCGGATTACCTGTTTACCGGACACCAGTTGCTCGACTTCGAATTACCCGGTACCGTAAAAGTGATCGTTTATCCGGATGCCTGGTCGTCTGCACCGTCGCCCTCCACGTACTTTCCCATCTATGACGCGGCCGGATATGTATCAGCAGTCACAAAAAGTGAACGATTGAATTTTGTCATGTTTGATTGTTACAGTGATGATAACAATGTAAACGATTATACCCATCTGGATGTACTGGCCAATGATCCTGCTGTTGTACTTTGTCTGAGCAGCAGTAATAGTAACGCCATGCAATCCGTGCGCCGGATGTTTGCGGAGTTGCAGCAACGGAACATAAAGAACCCGGTGGTACTGATCACGGACAGCCCGGCCCAGACCCCCGATGAACACCTGATTCATTTTGCGGCCGAAACCGGTGCCTTACTACTGGATGGGATGGGGGATGGCATCTGCCTGGGGTATGCCCGTACCGCCAAAATGGATAATGTCCAGGCCAAAGGGAGAACCTATCTGCCGGTGCAGAATATCTATCAGTTTACCAATAATACCGCCTTCAGTATCCTGCAGGCCACGCGCTGCCGGATCTCTAAAACGGAATACATCAGTTGTCCCAGTTGCGGACGCACGCTCTTCGATCTTCAGGAAACCACCGCAAAGATCAGGGCCGTGACCAATCATCTCAAAGGATTGAAGATCGCCATCATGGGCTGTATCGTGAATGGTCCGGGTGAAATGGCGGATGCCGATTTCGGCTATGTGGGAAGCGGCCCCGGCAAGATCACCTTGTATAAAGGCAAGGAAGTGGTGAAGCGGA
>CALRQQ020000041.1:0-13333 GCA_943370345.1 Chitinophaga pinensis | reverse complement strand
CGGTTTCGCGGCCCCCTGGATAAATAAATATTTTCGGGATCCTTCTTTTGTTTTTCAGCCGTGGTCCTGGCCGATTGGCGATAGGTGGATGACATGACCAGTTGTTTTACCAGTCGCTTGATATTCCACCCATGCTCCATAAAATCAACGGCCAGCCAGTCGAGCAGTTCGGGGTGGGAGGGCAATTCTCCCTGCATCCCGAAATCACCTGTGGTTTTCACCAGGCCTCTTCCGAACATTTCCTGCCATACCTGGTTTACAAATACCCGGGCGGTTAGCGGGTTTTGTTTATCCGTTGTCCATTTAGCCAGTCCCAGCCGGTTACGCGGGTATCGGGTGGTATCAAACTTCATAACGGCAGGGATCGCGGATGCGGCTACTTCTTCGGCGGGCTGGTCATATACGCCACGGTTCAGCCGATAGGTTTTCCGAAACGTGTCTTCTGCCATCACCGAAACTGTTACGATACCGGTATCTTTTTTATTGATAAAGGACAATACTTTATGTACATCACTATCATTGATCGGCAGCACAGGAAATTTAGCCGGTTTAGATACGGATACATCCCCTTCAAACCCTTTTTCCTTTGTATTATTAAAAAAAGCCAGCAGGGAAAAATAATCGGTTTGTTTAAACGGATCGTATTTATGATCGTGACACTGGGCACACTCAATGGTTATTCCCTGTATTCCCTTGCCAAATGTTTTGGTTTTGTCTATCAGGTATTCTATCCGGTATTCTTCCGGGATCACGCCTCCTTCTTCTGTGTATTTATGATTCCGGAAAAAACCGGTAGCCAGAATCTGTTCTTTGCCGGCACCGGGAAGCATATCCCCGGCGATCTGCCAGGTCAGGAACTGATCGTAGGGTAAATTTTTATTGAAGGCGTGGATGACCCAGTCGCGCCAGGGCCATTGTGTCCTGATATTATCATCCTGGTATCCGTAACTATCTGCATACCTCGCCACATCCAGCCAGTGGATGGCCATCTTTTCACCGTATTGCGGGGTACTGAGTAATTCATCCACCAACTTTTCATAAGTAGCAGCGGTGGGTTCTTTCAGCATACGGTCCATCATTTCTGCAGAAGGCGGTAGTCCGGTAATATCCATGGACACCCGCTTGAGTAAACGTTCCTTATCCGCTTCTTCCGATGGGCGCAGACCTTTTTCTTCCAGTTTACTCAGAATAAAATAGTCTATTTCGTTGCTGGCTTTGTCCTTATCCTCAATTTCAGGGAGCGGTGCTTTGACAGGGGGAATAAATGCCCAATGGGTTTCATATTTCGCTCCTTGAAGGATCCATTTTTTTATAAGGGCTGTTTCGTACGAGGTTAATGCACCCAGGTGCTCATCCGGGGAAGGCATCATGTAGGTGCTATCGGTGGAAATGACCCGTAAATAAAGTTCGGATGCTTCGGGTTTGCCAGGCACTATGGCGAAGGCACCTTTTGTTTCTTTAAGCGGCGCATAGGCACTATCGGCAATATCCAGCCGGAGAGCGGCTTTTCGTTTTGCAGGATCCGGACCATGGCATTTAAAGCATTTGTCGGATAATATAGGACGTATATGAAAATTATAGCTGACAGTGGCAGGCATGTTATCTGTACCATCCTTACTGTGAAGACAGGAGAGGGTACCCATAACAGCAATTACACCAAAAACAGTAATACCGGTCAGGAAAGACTTCATGTGGCAACTATATCAGTTGAAGTTAAGAATCTTTCCTAAAAACCGGATTCCCTGTTAATTTTTAAAATCAGCCCCTTCACTTATAGCTGCCCAGTCTTCAAAGTCCTTTCTCAGCTCTTCAAGTTTAAGTCGTGCGCCTTTCAGTGCGGCAGCGCCTAATAATAAACGCAGGGGCGGGTTCTCGGTTTCGGTAACCTGTATCATGGCTTTGGCCGCTTTTACCGGATCACCGGGCTGGTTGCCACTGTATCCGCGGAGATCGCTCATGTTTTTCCAGGCGGTGTCTTTATAGTCTTCAATTTTTATCGTGGTATTATTCGCGGAACGCCCGGCCCAGTCCGTACGGAAACCACTCGGACATATCACCGTTACTTTAATACCTAAGGGGGCTACTTCTTTCATCAGCGCTTCACTCAGACCGTCAACGGCATATTTAGTGGCATTGTAGAAACCAACGGCAGGGAAAGAACGAAGGCCGCCAATGGAAGCCACGTTGAGGATATGACCACTTCTTTGTTTACGCATATGGGGTAATACTTCGTTGGTCATATTGGCCAGTCCAAAGAAATTGATCTCAAACATCCGGCGTACTTCTGCCTCTTCACTTTCTTCGATCGCACCAAAATAACCGATGCCGGCATTATTCACCAATACATCGATCCGGCCAAACCGGGCAATAGCTGCAGCTACTGCTTCTTTGATCTGCTGCGGTACTGTTACGTCTAATGCTAAAGCCAATGACGTATCAGGATAAGCAGTTGTTATATCGGCCACCTGCTCCGGCTTACGGGCAGTTACCACTACATTATAACCATTGGAAAGTGCTTCTTTTGCGAGCTCACGTCCAAAACCAGTGGAACAACCGGTGATGAACCACACATTACCTGTTTTTTGCATAAAAATTTGTATTTGCTGTAAAATTACATCAATTAGACTAGCATCCGCGAACGCATCATTGTATAAAACAATCTATCAGTATCTTTCATGCATAAACTCATTATATGGATCTCTCCGGAATGAAAAAAGGAACTATCGCCGTCTGGGCCGGCGAACCCGATCAGGCAGCTTCTGGTCCGGTAACCACACCTATTGTAAACAGTGTGGCATTTGCGTATCATGACCTTGAACAATGGCACCAGGTATCCCTCGGACATGCAGAAGGGTATATCTACAGCCGCAATACAAATCCCACTGTTCATGCATTGGAGCAAAAGATCCGCTTACTTGAGGGGGCGGAAGCGGCTACTTCTTTCTCTACCGGTATGGCTGCTATCAGTAATACCCTGTTTACCTTTTTAACGGCCGGAAAACGGGTCGTGTCGTTGAAAGATACCTATGGGGGAACCAGTAAAATATTCCTTGATTTCCTTCCCCATTACCAGGTGGAGGTGAAACTCTGTAACACCACCGATCACGAGGAGCTTGAATTGGAGATCGCGAAAGGCTGCGACCTGGTTTACCTGGAAACCCCGACCAATCCGACCCTGAAAGTGGTGGATATTGCCCGGCTGGCTGCTGCGGCCCATAAAGCAGGGGCAATTGTAGTGGTGGACAACACCTTTGCCACCCCGATCAATCAGAATCCGCTGCAACTCGGGGCCGATCTGGTAGTGCATAGTGCCACTAAGTTTTTATGCGGCCACTCAGATGCCATGGGCGGATTACTGGCCGGGAAAAAAGAACTGGTGCAGAAAGTCTACCAGTTCCGGGAGATCAATGGCGCCAGCCTTCAGGCCGACCCTGCTTATATGATAGCCCGGGGCATGAAAACACTGGAGCTCCGGATCGAACGTCAGAATGCATCGGCCTTACAGATCGCCCGTTTCCTCAAAGCACATCCCAAAGTAAAGGATGTATATTATCCCGGACTCGAAACACACCCGGGTCATGCTATTGCAAAAGATCAGATGCGCGGATTTGGGGGCATGATGAGCTTTGCATTGGATGGCGACTATAATAAAGTCCGGCAACTGCTTACTTCACTGAAACTGGTGCACCTCGCTGCCAGCCTGGGGTCGGTAAGCACACTCGCTGGTCCGCCACGTACCACCAGCCATGTGGAACTTACCGAAGCACAACGGGCACTACTGGGTATTCCCGAGGGACTGGTCCGTTATTCCGTGGGAATTGAACAGGTTGATGACCTGCTGCAGGACCTGGATGAGGCGCTGAAGAAATTGTAAGCGTTTGCTGGTCAATAGCGATAGCATGCTGACATGCTATTCCCTGCGATTGTTATTGGCTGATCAGGTTTTCGTACAGACAGTTCATCGTTTTACGGATCATTGCATTGAACCCTTCCGTATACTTTATATCACAGCCATTGCTGATGACCACGATCCCGAATTTCTTTTCAGGGTCAAAGAACATGGCACTGAATAAACCATAGGCAGAGCCGGTATGTCCGGTGAGCGTAAGTCCGGGGATCATTTTCCCGGTAGTTTCCAGGGCAAACCCATAATTCTCTGCTGTTGAATAGGGCGTTTGCATTTTCTTCGAACTTTTCTTTGACAGGATCCTGGTACCGTTGATACGTCCGTAATTCATGTGCATCATCATGTAGCGGGCCAGGTCCGGTGCGGATATCTTCATGCCACCAGTTGGTGAAAATAGGGGTGTACTGTAGCCCATCGTATAGGCAGCGATTTCTGCACTACGGGGATTGTAGGCGCCCGGAGAAAGGAAAAACTTAGCCGAGTCGCCATTGTATTCATAAATGGACGCAAACCGGGATTTGTCCAGTGAATCCACACAATAACCGCCATACAATCCCAGCGGATCCAGGATATGGTGCTTCACATATTGGTCGAAACGTTCACCTGAATACTTTTCAATGATGGTGCCCACCATATTAAAGTTGAGGTTGCAATACTGGTAACCTTTGCCGGGTTCGTAATCGTTGTAACATTTAGCCCAATCCGGATTTTTGGCCGGATTGATGGCATCGAGCGTAAAATAACCCTGGCTGTCGTTGATCGATGAAAGGTGCGATAACAATAAACGGAGGGTGATCACCGTCTCCGGAAATTTAGGATTGCGGACCTTGAATCCCATCAGGTCACTCACATCATCATCTAAGGAAAGCTTTTTCTTTTCGATCAGCTGCATGATGGAGGTGGCGGAAAATGATTTGGAGATCGATGCGATCCGGAACAGACAATCGGTGGTCAGTGGTGCATTGGTTTCCCGGTCCTTCACCCCGAATGCCATTGTATAGATCAGCTTATTGTTTTTAACCACCGCTACGGATAATCCGGTGACCGGTGCTTCCTCCATTATTTTGCGGATACCGGCGGCTGCTTTATCCGGCTGGGCATTTGTGGTTTGAAGCAGGCAACAGAAAAAAGTCAGTAACAACAGCCGGGGGAAAGATAAATACATAACAGTTTGTGGTTGATCAGTCAGTAAGCTATTAAAAAAGTATGAATCTGCATCAGTCGATTGCTGCCGATATTTTTTCAGTAAGATTCCTGTTTCACCGATACCGGGTGTCCTTTCTTACCCAGATACACCACGATCATTACCGTATCGGTGCTGCCTTTATTGCTCCCGTTGTGCCAGGTGCCGGTAACTTCAGCGGCCGCTGTTCCTGCTTTCATGACATAAGGAGCCCTTTCCCTGGTTTCAACCGTCAGTTCGCCTTGCAACACATAGCCGAACAGCGGGTGATCGTGCTTGTGCCAGCCGGTACTGTAGCCCGGCGGAAAAGTAACTTTAATGATCGTGGTCTCCGTTGAATCCCCGGCCGGATAGATCAGTTTACCACCCAGATAACTGGTATCTGTTTTGAGCAATGGCTCCACTTTATAACCGTTATCAGCTTGTGCCATCACGGTGCTGCCGGATAGCAGAAGACCCAGTGCTACAATAAATCGCATATGCAGGTATTTGTTGAAAGATACCGGCTTCATGCCGGATTTGCTTTATTAGCGATAGTTTTTTTCGAAGTATGAAAAACGTTGATCGAGCGCCTGAATCAATTTCGACTTCATCCTTTCATCCTCAATAAAGCTGTACCGGATGCTGTTATACACCATTGTCTTTATGGCTTTGTAAGTAACAAACGGGTAGCGTTTCGCCAGCAACACGTATTGGCGCGTGATACTGGTACGCAGGATACCCGCGTCATCGGTACTGATCGTGATCGGTACACCGGCCGTATAGTAGAGGATGATAGGGTGCTGATCATCTTTCACTCCCAGGATAAATTCATTACTGCTGAGGTTGATCTCCACAGCTACCTGTTGTTTCTTCATATAAGCCAGCAGCGGACGACTGTCTTTTTCCCAGGTCATATCAACGCCATGCCCGATACGGCTGGCCCCGGCAAAGCGTACCGCTTCATTGATATGCCAGGTGAGTTCTTCGGGTGCCACGAGTCCGGATGTCAGTTCACCGGCATGCATGGCATATTTCACCAAAGGAAATTTCTTATGCAGGTAGTTGTACATCGCCATATGCAGCCAGTAGTCCTGCATGGATACCTCTCCATGTTCGGGGGAGACGATATTCACCCCTTCGATCAGCGGACTTTTATCAGCAGAGATAAAATTCACATAAAGGTGCTTGAACAATTCCACCGGTTCCATAAAGCGCAGTACAAAATTCTGGTACCGCAACGTGAATGAATCATCGTCCAGTTGCAGGCGGTTGTGTTGTTCGCTGATCCGTGCATTGAAAGCTGCAGCGGTATCGGCTGCACCACCTGCATCAAAACGGCGGATCAGTTCATCAAAATAGGAGAAGATATAACTGGTGTCTTTTTGTGCAGCCGCAAACCGTAAACGGCTGTTCAGGGTGTCGCTGTCTGCTATCTTCAGGGGGAACTTCGGCCGGATGAATTGCGTTTCGATATAACTCAGGTTTTCGGCCTTGGCCCGGCGCTTCAGTTCCAGCAGTGCATCCGGAATGGACGCATCCATGATTTCATCAAACTTTCCGAAGCTGTCGAAAAATATGTTTTCCGAAGGCCCTGCGGCCGGGTGATAATTCTTCACGGACCATTGTTGCAGGATCGCTGTTTTGAGTGCATTCAGATCACTGATCTCGCTGAACCTTTTCCAATTTCCGGTTTTGCCGGCAGTTCTTGCGACCGTATAACTGTTCAGTTCCACCCAATAATCTTCTTTTATGGCTTTCGTCAGTAAATAATCCGGCCATGCCGACCCTGAGAAATGATGATGCAGGTCGCCCCCCTTGGGCATACCGGCAAAAAAGGCCGTGAGCTGCGCTTCATTCTTCCGGATGGATTCGAAGTAAGCGGATATTTTATCCTGCGCATGTGTATGAAGATTGAGCAGCAGCAGTAAGAGGAGGGAGAGTGGTTTCATGGTTGGCAAAGGTAGATAGTAAGAGAATAGAAAATAGAGAATAGAGAATAGGAAAAAGGAAATAGAGAATGGGAAAAAGGAAATAGAGAATAGGAAAAAGGGAATAGAGAATAGGAAAAAGGAAATAGAGAATAGGAAAAAGGGAATGGTTGATTTATAAAAAAGCGATCCTGAAACCAGAACCGCTTTTTTTATAAACTGTAGAAAATACTGCTAAGTACGCCCTATTCTCTATTTACTATTTTCTATTCACTATTTTCTATTCACTTCTCCTTACAGACCGCTCAGCGTAAGTCCGAACGAGAAAGGCCGTACCTGCGGACCAAATCCGTCGCGAAGAACGGGGGTGAACTGGTAGGAGCCATAAAGACTTACATGGCCATATCCTACACGCACCATTCCGGACAACCGCTGTTTATTAAAGAAGCGTTTGCTGGATTCCTTCATTACATAATTATTGAGGGTGTTTCCGCTTTTGTCTTCGAAATCGGAGTTACGGGTATGTGCATTCAGAAGCGTACCCACTTTCACCCCGAACGCGAGTTTCAGTCCTTTACCGGTTTCGGGGTTTGCCGCGTAGCGGAATTCGATCGGTGCTTCAAGGAATACGGTGGCCAGTTTTGTTTTCTTGAAATGGTTGGTATCACTCAGGTCATTGAACACCATGGTGCTGGTCTGATCCTTGATGCCAACGCCGGTTTTGGTAAACAGGATATGATCCGAACCGAAACCGGGTCCGAAAGCCATGCTCAGTTTGGGATTATTTTTAAAAGGGAAATCATACATCAGGTAGATGTTGATGGATTTGCTGAATCCTTTGGTATTAATGGAATCCGGAACTCCGGCCCAGCCGGTATAACCCACCTGAAATACCAGGTGGTCATTGGCCCGGTTGGCCAGATTGGGAATGTCTTTTTTTACCTTGGGAGTTGGTAAACTATCGAGTTGTTGGGCAGAAAGACCAGCAACCAGAAAGGACGAGAGGAAAAACAGTATAAACTTCTTCATATTCAATATAATAGTGACAAAAGTAAAGGCGGTACAGTTAACAAAAAGCTAAAAGCAAAGTACGAAGTCAGAAGTACGAAGTAGGATGTGTTCCCCGTACTTCGTATTTCGTACTTCGTACTTAAGCGTGGACCCTGTTGGGATCGAACCAACGACCCGCAGATTATGAGTCTGCTGCTCTAACCAACTGAGCTAAGGGTCCTGCCTTTTGGGCGGCTGCAAAAGTACAGAAAAAGCGGCTGAAAACTGTCATGGACTTTATAAAGCAAAACCCTTAGATTTACGGCGCTTTGCTTATGCCTGAGAACGAACCCATAAAAAGGTTGCTCGCTGCGATTGCTTTTGCCAATGACCAGGCAGCATACAAGGAATTGTTTATGCTGCTGCACGGACGGCTGAAGCAATTCGCCTATTCCATCCTCAAATCACATGAAGAAGCGGAAGAACTGGTTTCTGACCTGTTTATCCGGGTCTGGGAGAAACGAGACCAGCTGACCGTCATTGAATCCCCCCTGCTTTATTTCTACACGACAGCCAAAAACCTGGCTTATAACCGCATAAACAAGCAAAAACGGCAGCAAAACCCTTCCCCTGAAGAGTGGCTGGTACAGCTCAACAGCATTTATTTTGATCCCGAACAACTGATGATGACGGAAGAAATGATGCGTCAGATCCGTCAGGCCATCAATAATCTGCCACCCCGGTGCAGGATCATTTTCAAACTGGTCAAGGAAGACGGTCTCCGGTACAAGGAAGTGGCCGAACTGCTCCAGCTGTCCGTAAAAACCGTAGAGGCCCAAATGGCGATTGCCCTGCGTCGCCTGGGAAAGTGTATGCATCTGGAAATCAAAGAATTAAATATTACAACTCCCGCTGCAAAAAAAAGTTAAATCTCTTTTAGGGGTAATTACGGTGTTTGCTTGTCTTAGTTATTTACAACCAACGTTTTAATGAGTCAGGAACAATTTTGGGTATTATTTTCTAAAAAACTGTCAGGGGAGGCTTCTTCCGAGGAACTGCTGTTTTTGGAAAATATGATTCAGACCCATCCTGAATGGCAATACGCGATCCAGACCCTGACGGATTTGTGGAATAATCAATCATCGGCAGATCCGGCGGCCGGGGAGGATGCTTACATGTTGCATTTGCACCGGATGAATGAGTTAAATATTTCATTGGATGGGATCAGTCTGGTGTCTGCGCCGGAAGAGAAACCAGCCCGGAAAATGGCCCGTTGGTACTGGGCGGCCGCTGTATTACTGTTGGTAGCCGGCCTTTTCTCGATCCGGAGCCTGTCTGGTAGCAGCAGCCGTGGCGATGAGGTGGCAGGGCAAATCAATGAAATTTCCACCCGCCCGGGCTCAAAATCAAAAGTACAATTGCCCGACGGTTCGGTCGTATGGCTGAATGCGGGGAGTAAGCTTACCTATAATAAGGACTTTGGTATCGAAACCCGTGAAGTGACCCTGACCGGGGAAGGTTTTTTTGACGTAACGAAAAACAAGGAAAAACCATTTATAATCAGTACCAGCAGCATAAAGATCAAGGTACTGGGAACTGCATTCAACGTAAAAGCGTATCCGGAAGACAAGCAGACAGAGACCAGTCTGATCCGGGGAAGCATTGAAGTCACCATCCGTAACCGCCCGAATGATAAGATCATTCTTACTCCCAGCGAAAAGCTGGTTGTGGAGAATGATATCGCACGTTTGGAGAAAGAGACCAGGAAAGTGGAAAAGAAAACAGGGAATATCGCCCGGACCGAATTGCCGGTGATCAATACCCTGATGTCGATCAATAAACTGAAGTATAACCCGGTGGACAGTACGGTAGCTGAGATCCAGTGGGTCAACAATAAGCTGGTTTTCCGTGACGAATCTTTCAATGAACTGGCGGTGAAAATGGAGCGCTGGTACGATGTGCAGATCGATATTACCGATCCGCGGATAAGTGAGGAAAGACTGAACGGGATCTTTGAGTCAGAAACGATTATTCAGGCGCTGGAAGCCCTGAAGGAATTTATACCCTTTCAATACGAAAAGAACGGAAATAAAATAATTATTCACCGCTAATGCTTATGCCATATGACCGACATGCACAACACTTCTTAGCGGAAGGATAACCGGCGGTACTGAAAGGTACTGTCAAGTTAGTAAATAAGAACCGGCAACCGCAAGGACGCCGATTGTTAACACTTCAATTGCTAAGTATGAAAAAAAACGAAACGACTGCTGTTTCTAAAAAAGACCTGTTACCAAAGATTGCCAGAATCATGAAACTGATGATTGCTTTTTTGCTGATCGCCTGCCTGCAGGTATCCGCCCGTGGTTTTTCGCAAGATCGTATCACGCTCAAAATGAACGAGGCTGAGATCAAAAAAGTATTATTCGCCATTGAAAAGAAAACCAACTACCGTTTTCTCTTCAGCGAAAACGCATTAAAGAAAAAACCCAAGGTCACGATCGACGCCGTTGATGCGCCCGTGACCGACCTGCTCGACAAGATCCTGGCCAACACCGGGGTGAGCTACAAGATCCTCGCTTCCAAACTGGTTGTACTGAAAGAAGGAATGACCTCTACAGAGATCGTTTCTCAGGACCTCCGGGTTTCCGGTAAGGTCACTTCTGCCAGCGGTGAGCCGCTGCAAGGGGTGTCTGTTACTGTAAAAGGATCCAGGACCGGTACCACCACCGATGCGAATGGTAACTTCACCCTCACTGTTCCGGACGACGCCACACTGGTGTTCAGTTCTGTGGGCTTTGAATCATTTGAAGTAGCTGTAGCCGGCAAATCCAGCCTGAGTGTAACACTTCAGCAATCCGCAAAAAAGATTGACGAAGTAGTAGTGATCGGTTATGGACAGGCCAGCAAGCGCGACCTGACCGGCTCCATCACTAAGATCTCCGGTAAAGAAGTAGCCGACCGTCCCAACACCAACCCGGTTGCTTCCCTGCAAGGTAAAGTAGCGGGTATGTCCATTGTTAACAGCGGAACACCCGGTGCAGAACCGGATATCCGTATCCGTGGTACGAACAGTATCGGGGGTATCAAACCGCTGTATGTAGTGGATGGTATTTTCAACGATAATATTGATTACCTGAATGCGAACGATATCGAGTCGATCGAGGTATTGAAAGATCCTTCTTCCCTGGCGATCTTCGGTATCCGCGGTGCGAACGGCGTGATCGCCATCACCACCAAAAAAGCAAAAGCCGGTAAGATCGTTGTGAACTTCACGTCCACTATCGGTACTAAAAAACTGGTGGATAAGATCGCTATGGTGGATGCCGCCGGTTTCAAAACCCTGTTTGACGAAGAGCAGCGTAATATTGGTCTGGCTCCTCAGCAGTTCTTCGATTACACCCGCTGGACCGGTAATACGGACTGGGTAGGTGCAATGACCCGTACCGGTGTATTCAGTAATAACAATATCAGCGTGGCGGCCAGCACCGATAAGAATAAATTTTATATGGGTGTGGGTTATATCCACGACGAAGGAGTGATCAAGAATGAGCGCCTGAAAAAGATCTTACTGGCGATCAATGATGAATTCAAAGTGAGTAAGGCACTGAAACTCGGCTTTAACTTCAATGGTTTCCGTCAGGACCTGCCTTTCAGCCAGGCCAACGGACTGTTGTTTGACGCCCGCCGTGTATGGCCGATCATCCCGACGATGGACCCCACGTCCGGTATCTATTATGAACTGGCCGGACAGGCTGGTCAGATCGGTAACCCCCTGATGAACCTGGAGAAAAAATGGGATAAAGAGATCCGGATCGAGAACCGGATGGTAGGTAGTGTATTTGCTGAAGTGAACTTCCTCCGGAATTTCAATTTCCGCAGCACCCTCTATGCCGATATGTCTCAACTGGATTCCCGTAACTACAACCCGATCCTGTACCGCTTCAATCCCACCGGCAGCAAAGCAGGTGGCGATACCGCATACATTGATCCGAACAACCGGGTAACTTCAGTGAGCCAGGGCTCAAACAGCTGGAAGAAATTCCAGCAGGACTATATCCTGACCTTCAAAAAGAACTTCGGGGATCATGGCCTGACCGCTATTGCCGGTTTCACGACCTATTATAATAGTTACAACGGTTTATTCGGCTCTGCTACCCAGCGTAACCCCGGTGATTCCATCCCGGATGACAAGCGTTTCTGGTATGTGGACAACGGATTTGTTGATCCAGCCACAAAAAGAGCCAGCTCTTCTCAGTGGGAGAAGGCAACCGCGTCAACTTTATTCCGTTTCTTATATAACTACCAGGGCAAATACCTGTTGAATGCTTCTTTCAGAAGAGACGGTTCTTCCCAGATCTCACCGAATAACCGCTTCAAGAATTTTTATTCAATAGGTGCCGGATGGGAGCTGACCAAAGAAGATTTTATGGCTTCACAGAAAATATTTGACTTCCTGAAACTGAAAGCCTCCTGGGGTGTGCTGGGTGTGCAGAATACCTATGGATATGACTATCCGTACTATCCTGCCCTGCAGACCGGAAATACCGCCGTATTCGGCAATACCATTGCCCCGGCGTATTCACTGTCTTACGAGCCCAACCGTAACCTGACCTGGGAAGTAGTGGATGCCAAGGAAGTGGGTGTTGAATTCTATGCACTGAAAAACAAATTGCATGTGGATGCCGCCTATTACAGCAAACTGACCAAGGATATCATGACCATTGTTCCGACCGGCGCCGGCCGTTTCAGGCTGGATAACGTAGGTAGTGTAAAGAACAAAGGTTTTGAAATGTCTGCCGACTGGAAACAAAAACTGAACAATGACATCACATTGACTGTTAGTGGTAATTTCACCACGTTTGACAACAAAGTGGTGGACCTGGGTGGAAATAAACTGAACTCAAGTGAGGAAAGACCTAACCAGACTGAAGCGGGTTATCCGATCGGTTATTTCTACGGATATGTGGTGGAAGGTGTTTACCAGACCTATGCAGAGAAACTCTCTTCTCCGGTTGTGGTAGGATACCAGTATGGACCCGGTGACCTGAAGTATAAAGATGTGAATGGTGATGGTAAGATCGATCCGACCGACAGAACGGTGATCGGTAACCCCACTCCTGATTTTGCTTATGGCGGAACCGTGTCACTGAGTTACAAAGGATTTGATATGGGTGTTGATTTCGGTGGTGTTTATGGTAATGAAGTGTACCGCTACTGGGGTTCTTCAGAGCTGCCCTTCACCAAGTTCAACTACCCGGCTTTCAAACTCAACCGCTGGAATGGCGAGGGTACATCCAACTGGGATCCGATCCTGGGAGATAATCACCCGATCAACCGTCT
>CALRQQ020000040.1:0-13547 GCA_943370345.1 Chitinophaga pinensis | reverse complement strand
CCGGAAGATTCATTCATATAAATATGCTCCTTACTCCTATTCAACTGCTGCTTTACACCTGGTTAATTATTATCCCCGTAAGAGAAACGGGAAAAGTGATTGCCGTAAAAGACGGCGACACGATCGAAGTACTCCTCAATGGCAAAGCGCAGCGGGTCCGTCTGGCACATATTGACTGTCCGGAAAAAAACCAGCCTTTTGGCACAAAAGCCAGATCGTATACCTCGGAAAAATGTTTCGGGCAGCTGGTAACCCTGTCCCATTTCAGGCAATACGACCGGAACAAACGTCTGATTGCAGAAGTGATTTTAAATAGCGGAGATACCCTGAACCGGGAACTGGTAAATGCCGGTCTTGCCTGGCACTATAAAAAGTACTCGTCAGATTCATCCTATAGCCAGCCGGAGATAAAAGCCCGGATGTTGAAAAAGGGATTATGGGCAGAAAAGGAGCCGGTGGCACCTTGGTTGTGGAGAAGCAGAAAACAACTGGCAGCCGGAAGCAGGTAGTAAACAGCCGATACTAAAGATATCCGGTTGGATGTCCATATTCAGTAATTAATAAAAAACCTCCCAAAAAGGAAGGTTTAAAAATCACTTTATCATCGTGCTTTAATTACGGACGACTTTCCCTAATTCCCTTGTATCAACTTTGAACCTTTCAGCTGTACATCCCCGGCCCCTTTTACATTGATCATATTCCCTTTGATCTCCACATCGCCATTTTTCCGGAGAATGATCATTGCACTGCCCACTTTCAAAATAATCTGGTCGCCGGCTTCGAACGTCAGTTCGCGGCCCACACTAAAAACGAAACGGCCGCCAACAGAACCGGTAAAATCCTTTCCTACCGTCATCACCCGGTTCAGTCCCGTGGACTCGGTAAGATCCTTCCCGATAGTGACGGTACGATTATTACCGATACTCTCCGAAAAATCACGACCCACATTAAACGTCTTGTTGGTTCCAATGATCTCGGAAAAATTCACACCGATGGTGAAGGTTCCAGTACTTCCGGTGTTAAAACTTAAATTCCGCCCGGTATTGATCACAAAATCCACCCCTGTATTGAGGGTATAGTTATTCCCTATCCCATCCAGACGGTTACCCGGCGCATTGAATGACAGATTGTTTCCCTGTATTTGTACAGCGGATTTCAATGAAGCTAATTCAGCTTTCAATTGTGCCAGCTGCCGGCCCATATCATCCAGTTGCTTTTGCAATTCCTGCACCGTTTGAGCAGAAAGGCTGCTGAAAAATGTACAACATACAATTACAAGTAATGACTGCTTTAACTTTTTCATACTATGATTTTATGGTTTTTAAGAATAACATTCATAGCACCCACACACCACCTACACTTTCAGCAACCCGGCCTTCCACAATCCGTTCACGGGTTTATTATCCCAGAACAATTCAAAATCTTCCAGGCCGGCTTTTTCATAATCGGCCATCACCTCTTTGAGTGTCATTGTTTGCGGATTTCTTACAGATAGCCTGGGCAGTACCTGCAGCAGCCATTCCCCTTTTTCAGGGTCGACGCTGATGGTATGCGTGCCTTTCAGGGTCTGGAAACTGAGCGACATCACCTCCCATTTTGCCCCTTTTTTTGATTTCAGGATAATCTCATGAGCAGGCTGTTTACCGGTAAATACGATCCGGCTGTTGGGATTAGTGTTCAGTTCCGGTTCCTCAATGGCCTGTTTGATATAATCAGGCGCAATTGTGGTTTTGGGCACCTTGAAATCAAACCATTTATCAAGGGTAAAATCAAAACAGGTGCCGTGCATATAATTCAGTAACGCTTTCTTTAATCCGAATCCAAAGGACTCATGATCAGCACCTGTCAGATCGATATGCTGAATATCATTATTGGCGAATGTGCCGGTTTCGTTGCTCAGTTTACGCACTTTGTATTTCCCGGGATCCATACCCACCGGACTATGTGCGGTCATGGTAAAAAGATGCCAGAAAGCGGATTGTAATACTCCCGTTTCAAATAACTGGCGCACCATTTCCAGTGAATCGATGGTCTCCTGCCCGGTTTGTGAAGGGAATCCATACATCAGGTAAGCATGAACCATGATCCCGGACTCCGTAAAGTTGCGGCAGACCTTCGCCACCTGCGCCACCGTGATCCCTTTATCGATCAGTTTTAATAAACGGTCCGAAGCGACTTCCAGTCCGCCACTGACGGCAATACACCCGGAGGCCTTTAATAACTGACAAAGATCAAGTGTGAAACTTTTTTCAAACCGCACATTGGTCCACCAGCTGACCACCAGTCCGCGACGGATGATCTCGATGGCCAGCGATTTCATCAGGGCAGGTGGTGCCGCTTCATCAACGAAATGAAACCCGTTCTGTCCTGTCTGTGCGATCATTTCTTCCATCCGGTCCACCAAAAGTGAGGCCGCAATGGGTTCATAATTTTTTATATAATCGAGGGAGATATCACAGAATGTGCATTTGCCCCAGTAACAACCATGGGCCATGGTGAGTTTATTCCAGCGGCCATCACTCCATAGACTGTGCATGGGATTCACAACTTCTATGGCCGAGATATACTGATCCAATAAAAGATCGCTGTAATCTGGTGTACCAACCTGTCCTTGTTTATAATCTGTACAGCTCTTATTATTGAGGTATATCACTTTCCCTTTTTCGAGGGTGAATGTGCGTTTCAGTTCATCATTTGTTATTTGGCCTTGTATATGTTTCCATAATTGTTCCAGCGGAGCCTCCCCATCGTCCAGGGTTATGAAATCATAGAATTCAAAGACCCGCGGATCGCTGAGGGAACGAAGTTCGGTATTGGCAAAACCGCCGCCCATCGCGACCTTACAGTCCGGATAATGTGTTTTTACCCATTGGCCGCAGCGAAGAGAGGTATATAGATTCCCCGGAAAAGGCACGGAGATGGCCAGCATGGATGGCCGGATCTTTTCCATTTTTTCCTTCAGGATCGCAATGAGCACCGTATCCAGGTAGGTATAAGGCGCCTGAAGTGCTGCATAAAGTTCATCAAAACTGCTGGCTGACCGTCCCAGACTCTCCGCATAGCGGCTAAAACCAAAATGTTCATCCACGGTTTCTTTGATCAGGTCACTCAGGTCTTCCAGGTACATCGTGGCCAGGTATTTGGCTTTATCCTGAATACCCATAGTGCCAAAGGCCCACTTGAGGTCTTCTGCCTGAGCAAAGCGACCGGCTTCCGGGAGAAAATTACGGCCACTGATGAGGTGAGCCAGTGTATTCCGTTTGCCTTGCAGGAAGAGTACTACATCATCGATCGTCCGGATATAGTCATCCTTCATGGCGAGGATCCGGTTGATATTATCAGTACGCACCCCGCCCTTATTCCCGATCTCTTCAAATAATTGTACGAGCCCTGCTTTTGCAAACACTTTCAGGGTCACTTCTATGCCAAGGTCGGCCTGAACTGCGGGAATATTCTTTGTGTTGAAAAACCCTTTGAGATAAGCCGTAGCCGGATAAGGTGTGTTTAACTGGGTGAATGGAGGGGTGATGAGGAATACCGGTTGCGCCAATGGGATGGTTTTTTGGCAAAGGTAGCGAGAAACAGTTAGTAGTTAGTAGTCAACAGCCCGGACTAAAGACTTAAGCTTACTAATTTGAATCAATGTTTGCCGCGGCGGAGCAGGAGTTCCGCTTCGCGTTCTTCAGCTTCCGGATGGGCATAGGCATGCAATAACCAGCACCATTCATCCGGATAATGACTGCGGAGAATACGGTAATACATATCGCCACCCCAACCAAGGCGGGTTTCGCCGGCAGCGTCGGACTGAACCATTTTGGATAAAAGCGTGAGTTGCTCCATGTACTTGTAAATGTTCGGGCGGTGTTGTTCAAGGGTTTGTTTTAAAAACGGGACTTCACGGAGATGGACACGCAGTACTTCCAGTTCAAATTCGGCATTCACACCCCAGTACTCGTTCCAGAGTGCAAGGAAACTTCCGGTATGATACCGGAAATAAAATCCAAGCCGGACTAGGGACACCAGACCCCGGCAAGCGGGCTGCATGGCTTCCTGAAGACTCAGTTGCTCTTCCAGCGAAAGTTGAATCGTACTGGAGGGAGAAGTTTCTTTGGTAAGAACCGTGGTACTGAAAAGGGGCTTTTGCATACTGTAATTATTTTACGATACAAAAAAACAAGGGATGACCGCCGTCTATTGGAGGTCTGACAGAAAGTTGAAAATTTAAAATTGCGGGGATTTTTCCAGGATGGGTAGTAGGTCGGGTGGCACAGCGGCTGCTTCCCCCTCTCCCATACAAGGCAGAAACCGGGTGGCTTTATACAAAACGGCCCGGGTGGCTTTGAGTTTTTCGGCCAGCAGGAAAAACAGGTGTTCGCCGATCGTCACCTGCTCCACTACATGATAAACTTCCCCTTCTCGGATCTTATCAGCGGGTCGCAATCCGTCAGGCTGCAGGGGATGGAGATTGTCAATACACAGTACACGCATAATATAAGTTTGGATGATTAAGAAGCTAACGGATACAAACTTATGCGGGCACACCGCCGCCTATTGGAGGCGTCAGTACTGATCTAACGATTCTTTCAACTGTTGCTGTATCTCCTTTTTCAACGATGCAGGACTTAACACCCTGCAGAGAGGTCCCATGGAGAGGATACGCTGATGAAGCTCATGGGTGATATGAACCTGCAATTCGAGGGTGCAGGATTTGTTGTTCGATTCGAGGATCTTCTGGGAATGATGCAGGGGGTCCAGCGCCACCAGTTTATGATAAGGCGCTTTGATGCGGAGTTTTACCAATGAAGGTTCCCCGTCGTTATCAATAATACCCACAGCATGCCGCAGATAATTATCCGGATTAAAGGATCGTTTCAGTCTGCTTCGTTCACCGGTCAGTTGCAGTTCACGGATACGATCGAGCGCAAACGTAAGAAAGCTCTCCCGTTCCTCCACCCAGGCCACGAGGTACCAACGGTTCTTTTGTTCCCGCAATAATACAGGAAGTGCGACATAGGACTTGATCTCATTTTTGTAGATATTCTCATAGGTAAAACGGATCTGTTCTTCCTTTTTCAATGCGGCAGAAATCTCTGCCAGCCATTCATATCCGGTCAGGGATACAGGCTGTTCAAACTGGATCTTTCTGGAAAGGAACGGATCCTCCAGGTCAAGCCCGATCTGCAGGTTGGCATCAATGCGCTCCACGGCGGCTTTAAAATTGGCAAATAGCGGTACTTCCTTGTACTGAAAAAGTAACAAAGCGGCATACCGGATGGCTTCCCATTCCTCCGGCTCCAGTCCCACTTCATCAATGGAATATCCCGGCTCCCCATATGTATAACCATTCTCTGCCCGGTTAAAAATGACCGGTGCGCCATAACCCACCGGACGTTCCTGTTTCATCAGGCGGATATCCTTTTCGATGGTTGAAGTGGATACATCCGTGTCCAGGATCCGTGAACATTCCTCTGACAGGAATTGCAGGGAAGGAAATTTCTTTCGTTTATCCCGGAGACAATTATTGATGATCCGGTGACGGATTACGGCTGATTTGTTTTTGGGCATTTGCTTGGAGGTTCAGGACAAAGTTAAGCAGACAGGACAAGTTAGCAGACAGTAGTTCGTAATCGTGAAAGCGGGAAAAAAATGATTCAACCGGAATACGCTGTAACGGCTGCCGATTGAAACCGGCGACGGTTGTAAAACAAAACCCCTTTCACCCTATCTTAGCACCCTTGCATAAAATCCGGGAGATTGAATGATATGAAGGAACTGACACTGACCGATGAACAAAAAGCCATCCTCGCCACCAATATGGATATTGCGGTGAATGCCGTGGCGGGATCAGGCAAAACGAGTACGATGATCGAATATGCAGCCACCCGTCCTGCGGGGAGCCGTATCCTATACCTTGCCTTTAATAAATCCGTAAAGCTGGAGGCGGGCCGAAAATTTGCCGAACGAGGTCTGCATAATGTGACCATTGAGACCGCTCACTCCCTTGCCTACCGGCATATCATGCGGAACGGAAAATATCAATTAAACAGTCAGGGTTATAAAACTCACCAGATCGCAGAGATCCTGTCCCTGAGTGGCGACGGAGCCCGGCATACTGAATTCATCCTGGCCAATCATATCAGTAAATTCATTACCTATTTCTGCAACAGTAACAACGCCAAAGTACAGGACCTGAACTACCTCGACACTGTAAAAGAAGCGAATGCCAAAAAATTTGTTCATACTTTTTACAAGATCATAGAAGAAGGTACACGCCATTTTCTGGCCAGAATGGACAAGGGCGAAATTTCCATCACGCATGATTTCTACCTGAAAAAGTTCCAGCTTGCCGCCCCTGCGCTTCCCTATGATTATATCCTGTTTGATGAGGGCCAGGATGCTTCAGCGGCCATGCTGGACGTCTTCCTGAAACAACCCGCGATCAAAGTGATCGTGGGAGATGCGCATCAGCAGATCTATGGCTGGCGCTATGCTGTTAACTCTTTATCGAAAACACCCTTTACCACCCTGAACCTGTCTGCCAGTTTCCGTTTTCCGGCCGATATAGCCGGACTGGCCATGGGGGTATTGTCGTTGAAGGATAAACTGGGTATTTATAAACCCATCCCTATTACCGGGAAAGGAAAGACGGTCAAACCAGTCACCAAGGCCACGATCGGCCGTACCAATCTTGGCTTGCTACTCAATGCGATCAATTATATCACTGATAACCGGAAAGTGAAACACATATATTTTGAAGGCAATATCCATTCGTACACATATGCGGATGAAGGGGCTTCGCTTTATGATGTGCTGAGTCTGTATAACGGCAGTCATGACCGGATACGGGACAAACTCATCGGTTCAATGAATACCATGGACGAACTGGAAGAATATATTGAATCCACTGAAGATGCACAGCTCGGCATGATGATGGAGATCGTAAATGAATACGGGAATGAGATCCCCCGCATCCTGAAGAACCTGAAAGAACTGCATACCGGGGATGAGGACCGGACAAAGGCGGAAATGATCTTCTCCACCGTACACCGCGCCAAGGGGATGGAATATGATACGGTGCACCTGGTGAATGACTTCATATCGGAACAAAAACTCGACCGGCTGCTCAAGGAAGCCGCAGCCGCCAAACAATCCGTGGATAAGGACAAATTGAACGAAGAGATCAATCTGCTGTATGTGGCCGTCACCCGTACTAAACACAAACTCTATATCCCGGATGCACTACTCCCGGCCGACCTGCCTGCATCTTCACATATTATCAGACTGAGAAAGGATAAAAATGACAATACGTTTGGGCAGACCGCAAAAGTGATCAGTGAGCCAAAAAAGAAATACATCTCAAAAAAACCAGCTGCAGTTACCCCCGAAAAAAAATACATGGTGGAGAAAAGCCGGGAAGTAAATAAAGATGCCTACAAGCCCTGGACGGCATCCCAGGATGATGAACTCATTTATCTGTATGAAAGCGATAATTCCTTTTTTGATATGGCGGAACATTTTGGCAGAACGAGGGGAGCGATTATTGCCAGACTGAGAAAGCTGGGGTATTATACAGAGTGAGCCAGGCCAGAAACGAGAAGTAAGAAACAAGAAGGGACATCCTAAGAAAGATTTATTAAATTAACTTTAATTATAAGTACTTCAATCAAAACTCAAGTACAAATTCCTGATGCCTGATTCCTAATCCCCCATGTTCAAAGACCTCCACATACTGCCCCGCATAACCGGTGAAATGCTGGATGAGTACCTGGCGTTGGGCTGGTACCGGATGGGGCAGATCATTTTCACTACTGACTATCTTAATAAAGAAGATCAATACCTGCGGGTTTTCTGGCTACGGTACCGGATGGACCTATTCCGGTTTACGACTAAGCAGGAAAAACTCCTGCGTTTGCCGGAAGGTTTTACCGTTACGAACCAACCCCTCCGGATCACGGAGGAATTGGAAACACTGTATCAGCTATACCGCAACAAGATCGACTTTGAAGTAAGTCCTTCCCTTCGTGACAATCTTTTTTCGCTTTGTTTTATCAGTTCGGAAGAAGCCCCGGCCTATGACAGTCGGGTGATTGAAATACGGGACAAAGGCAAACTGGTTGCTGCTGGTGTGTATGATAAAGGGGAAAGAAGTATGATGGGGATCATCAACATTTACGACCCTTCCTATAAAAAATACAGCCTGGGTAAGCGTCTGATCCTGCTCAAGCTTCAGGCTTCTGTTGAACTTGGCCTGGAGTATTATTACCCCGGTTATATAGTGCCGGGTTTTCCCAAATTTGATTATAAACTTGAAGCGGGTGAGGGCATTTGTGAGATTTATGACAGCATGAAGGAAAAATGGATTCCTTATTCACAGGAAAATATTAACAATGCTGAAGCCCCGCCCATGGTTTAGCACACCTCCAATACACTGCCACATTACATTATATTAATTCTTCAGTAACAAATAAGAATAAGCCGGCAAACTGACGGATGTTCCCAAACTTACTGGAGCTCCGGTTAAAACATTGGTCCAGTTTGTTCCGGACAACAAACCCGGGACCGTATAAACTATATTACTGTTTCTGACATTCGACAATATCAGGACTTTTTCTGTTCCCAGCTCCCGGGTAAAAGCCAGCACATCGGCTGTACTGAAAGAAGCAAGTGCACCTCCGCGAATTGCTGCACTACTATTCCGAAAAGCCAGTATCCGTTTATATTCTGCTTTTAAATCGGGGTTCAGCGTCCAGTTAATATCCGCGCTGGTAAAAGGGAATGTCAGTCTGTATGGTGTTCCAACTTCCTGCCCATTGTAGATCATCGGTACCCCTTTCATTAATGAGGCTGCAATAAAAGCAGACATCGATCCGGGTATACCCCCAAAAAGTTCCTGAGGTGTGCCGTCAGATCCATTTATATCATGATTGCTGGTATAGCGGACAACCTGCTGCCCGTTTGCGGTCCCGGAAAACTCCGAATTATTCAGTGCATCAAAAGCTGTAGCCGGCTGACCATTTCCAAATACACTCCGGAGGCCTCCGTAAAAATTAAAACCAAATGTATAGTCGAAGCCTGCTGAAAAATGATCGGTCCTGCTGCCTTCTGCCAATAACAGCAGTTTGTGCGTACTGATCTGCCGCATCGAATCAACGGCCTGTTTCCAGAAAGAAAACGGAGGACCATCTGCATAATCAAAACGGAATCCATCTATATTGGCCGTGTAAAC
This sequence comes from Chitinophaga pinensis, assembly GCA_943370345.1. GTDB lineage: Bacteria > Bacteroidota > Bacteroidia > Chitinophagales > Chitinophagaceae > JJ008. The sequence continues at coordinate 4,321 of CALRQQ020000040.1, read as the reverse complement.
CCAGTACTTCAGGTTACGGATCATTTCAAGGCGCATAGCCGGATTCGTATAATCCAGTTGTGCAACATCATTCCAGCCCATACCAGGCGGACTGATGATGGCCCCCGACGTATTCTTTTGATACCAGTCATTATGAGATGTAATCCATGGGTGATCCCATGAAGTATGGTTGGCCACCCAGTCCAGCAATACGCTCATGTTGCGGGCATGTGCGCCTTCCACCAGGGACCGTAGTGCTGACAATGATCCGAATTCAGTATTGACCGCACGATAGTCCCTGACACAATACGGAGAATTAAATGCATTGAGTACGCCAACGGGGTAAACAGGCATCAGGTAAATCACATTGGCCCCCATGGCCTTTATTGAATCCAGCCGGTCGATCACTCCCTGAAAATTACCGGTGCTGCTAAAGACCCGCATATTTACCTGGTAAATAATGGCATCTTTCCGGTCTGGCACATTGGCAAACGGAGTACCATACTGTACATAATTATTATTCTCTTCGACCGGCAAAATAACAGAACAAGAATAATTTCCAAAGCTGATATCAAACCTGGCGTTGCCCGGACCAGAAGGAGTGCCGGTTACTACAAAAAGCATTTCCCCGGACCCGCTGGCCAGTGTGCCCGCCTGAAGATTTATATTTAAACCGGTTACACCGGAGGAAGAGGTGCCTGTACCCGCTGAATAGGTTTTCCCATTACCGCCGGTATAGCGAACAGAAACTGTACCGCTGAATACGACACCTGCAGCAGGGGTTCCACTGAAACTCACAGAAGCGCAATCCATCCCTGAAATTGCCGGCGTGGAAACGGCCGGAGTTGATTTACTACAGGAAAACAACAGCATCAGAACAAGAAAAGCGGGAAGATAAGTACGCATAATTATGATTATTCCTTGAGCAACTTTAAGTTTTGTAAGCGTGCGCAAGGTATATCTTTATTCACGCTTTTGTTTGCATGATTTTGGTCACCTTTTTTATTCCTTCTCGAAACCGGGATCTCAACCGGATAGCCGTCCGGTTTTGAATCAATTAAAATAACGCCAGACACTGATTCCTGCTATGCATAAAATTTCAATGAGCATAAAAAATACATACCCGGGGCCGTTTCCCCATTCATATTAAAAAAAGAAGTAAACAATCACAGGTGAGTGCGAATAAGAAATCATTTCAATAAACATTAAAAACTGTCCCCCTGTTTTGCAGCTGCAGCAGACCCGGAAGACTGCTGGCAGCCAGGTCGTACCCCTGAGGAAAGGCTATCTGTACCGAGGCAGGTTGGATACTGTTTAGATAAACTGAACTGCAACCACAAAAACAGGTGTTACGGGGATCAGGTGAATTAACATAGGAATTCAGGCTTGCTAACCTTTATACAACCGTAAGCCGCAGGATCCGTAACACAAGCACTGCCGGCTTATGAACGTAAAAGTAGAACTGAGGGAAAATGGCACAAGGGGAAAAAGAACAGGATTTTATGTTTTTTTTCACGAAAAAGTCTCTAAGAGGGAAATGATAAATAAGGAATAAAAAATGAGGAATGAGAAAGTAAAGAGGTCGTTCAAAGTTCACAGATAGCGAGAAGCGAGAAGCGAGAAGCGAGAAGCTAGAAGCTAGAAGGGAACAGCCTCTTCTAAGAAGATTTAATCTAAAGAAACAACTGATACTCGTTTTACGGTTTGCCCCTTCTTACTTCTTGCTTCTCGCTTCTCGCTTGTATTCTACTCCCATGTATCCGTACGAAACGGAGACGCCGGAAATCCTTCTTTATTATACAGATTCGCATCCACCGGACTATTGGCCCAGGCATAGCGGGCGGCTACGGGATTGGGCACCTGTTTGCAGGTAAGGATCACCTGGCGGCCAATGATCACGGCGTCGGCCCAATAGAATTTTTTATCGGCACCTGCCACAGCAAACTGTTTGAGTGAACCACCTTTTGCCCATAATCCTTTTCCGGTGTTTTTAAACTCAAGGATTAATTGATTGCCTTTGATCTTATAGGCAGTTAATTGCGGACCTGTACTGGGAAGTACGGGCTTTCCATAAACTACCCGCATCGCTTCAGCCGCCAGCCGGTCTCCCACTTCCTGTTTTCGAACAGGATGAATATTCATGGGGTTACCGATATCCGTGGCAATGGCCATTCCGGTATTGGGAAGTGATAACGTGGCCAACTGTGCTTCGCGCAGATAGCCCCAATTAGCATCAGCTGGTTGTGGCTGCAGGGCACCAAAAGAAGCTAACTGGACAAAAAGAAAGGGGAACTCACCCTGTCCCCAGCGTTGCCGCCAGTCACGGATCATGGCCGGGAATAATTTTTTATAGGCGATCGCATCGGCCTTGTTATCGGCATTACTTTCTCCCTGGTACCAGATCACACCCTGAATACTCAACGACAATAAAGGCGCAATCATCGCATTGTATAAAACAGCGGGTTGATGTTCCAGGGCGCCAAAACCACCGGTCAGGTCGGGCATCGCGGCAATGATCTCATATTTTGCATTGCCTTTCAACGGAATCATGGTTGTTCCGATCGTGATACCAAACTTAACGGCTGCATCACTCAGTCCCCCCCCACCCTGATCATCCTGTACTTTGATGACCAGACTGTTTTTACCAGCCTTCAATAAACCAGCCGGAATTTTATATTGCCGCAGGGCATCCCATTGACGCATGCTTCCGATGAATTTCCCATTGATATAGGTGGAGTCAATATCATCGATGGCCGGCATATCGAGTGTGGCTTCTTTTCCCGCATCTGCAGCGGCCACTGTAAAGTTCAACCGAAAGACCACGATACCATCCAGGGCCGGAAATCCCTGTGCTTCCCAGGGTTTGGGCAGGTACATTTCCTTCCATTGACTATCATCGAAACCGGCCGCTACCAATTGTTTCATGTAATCCGCTTTCTCCGTCAGTGTTCGCTGGTAAGCGATCCGTCCTTCCTGGATCTTACGGGACATATCATCCAATTTCAGGGGCTGTATCTTATTAATATAATTCTGTACGTAGCCCTCAAATTCATGCAAACCTTCAAAACTGGTCCATGATTGTGCCGGCGTACCTCCCCAGGCGGTAACGATCAGGCCGACGGGAACGTTTAATTCCTGTTGTAATTTTTTGGCATACCAATAAGCCACAGCTGAGCAACTACCTACCGTAGAAGGATCCACGGCAGTCCACTTGGTGGTCACTGATAGATTTTGCTGGGGGCTTGTAGCGAAGGCTTTTTCGACCACGGTAAACCGGATATTATCATTACGGGCTGTCTTCAGTTCGTCCGGATAGGTTTCCTTCAGCATATCCATCCGCCATTCCATATTGCTTTGTCCGCTGCAGACCCATACTTCACCATAAATAATATTCTTTAATACAATTTCCTGATCGCCCGCCCATACCCGCATGGTTCCGGATTTTCCGGCAGTTGCAGGATCCAGGTATACTGACCAGTTACCGGTAGCATCTGCAAAGGCCGGATAGTTCTTCTCCCTGAAATCCACCTGCACCAGTTGTCCGGGTGCTGACCAACCCCAGATACGATTTACTTTATTTTGCTGAAGTACCATATTGTCAGCAAAGACGGCCGGCAGACGGAGCTGTGCATTAACCAGAACAATACTGAATAGAAACAGAACTGTGAATAGCTTTTTCATATAGGAAAGTTGAGCTTGACCGTACTAAAGATATAAAGTGCCGGAGGCTTTTTTGTAAAATTCATTACAGAATATAAAAACCGGCCAAAAAGTATCAACATCAGATAAAAAAATACTGCCTGCCAGCCGTTTTTTGTTACTTTGACCTATGAATCCGCAAGTGCCATTAGCTGAAAGAATACGTCCGCAAACGCTGGATGAACTGATGGGCCAGGAACACCTGGTCGGACCTGGCAGCATACTCCGTACGTCAATCGAACATGGAAGGATCCATTCCATGTTGTTCTGGGGCCCTCCCGGCACCGGGAAGACCACCATTGCCAATATCATTGCCCATACCCTGCAGGTGCCCTTCTTTCAACTCAGCGCCATCAGTGCTGGGGTAAAAGAAGTACGTGAAGTGATCGAACAGGCCAAACACCAGTCCGGTTCTGTATTATTTATTGATGAGATCCATCGTTTCAATAAAGGGCAACAGGATGCCTTATTGGGTGCGGTGGAAAAAGGGATCATCACCCTGATCGGGGCCACAACTGAAAATCCTTCGTTTGAGGTCAACAGTGCCTTGCTCTCCCGCAGCCAGGTATATGTACTGAAACCCCTTGAAGAAAAAGACCTGGTACGCCTGATGCAGACGGCCATTGAAAAAGATGTTTACCTG
>CALRQQ020000039.1:0-13619 GCA_943370345.1 Chitinophaga pinensis | reverse complement strand
TCACCGCTGTCGGGTTCAAACAGCCCCACGATACATTTCTGCAATACGGTCTTTCCACTTCCACTGGAGCCGATGATCAGGTTGCACTGACCGGCTTTCATTACGGCACTGACATCCTCGATCACCACGCGGCCGTCAAAACTCTTTTTTATGTTATGTACTTCTATCATGGATCCGTTACAGTAATAATGCGGACAATAAATAATCGGCAAACAGGATCAGGATACAACTGACCACCACGGCCTTCGTACTGGCCCTGCCGATCTCCAGCGCACCGCCTTTTACATAATAGCCATAAAAAGCCGGGATGCTTGAAATGATAAAGGCGAATACGTAGGACTTGGTCAGCGCAAAGAACACATTGTACGGGACAAAAAATTCCAGCAGTCCTTTATCATACATATTGGCCGATAAGATCCCTGCTGCCGTTCCGGCCAGTCGTCCGCCCCAGATACCCAGCGCCATAGCGATGATCACCAGCAGGGGAATCATCAGTAAAGCGGCCACGATCTTGGGCAGGATGAGATAGGTCTTGGTATTCACTCCCATGATCTCCAGGGCATCGATCTGTTCGCTCACCCGCATATTCCCCAGTTCACTGGCGATGCGGCTGCCGGCCACACCGGCCAATACGATACAGACGAGGGTAGGGGCAAATTCCAGGATCACGGTATCCCGAACGATCTGTGCAATGGTGGAGGGCGGAATGAGCGGGCTGACCAGCTGATAGGCTGTCTGAATGGTGGAAACGGCACCGATAAATACTGAAATTATGGCCACGATACCGAGGGAGCCAAAACCGATCTCCGTGCACTGATGGATAAATTCCTTCCAGTACATTTTGTGGTTTTCCGGCTTGGAAAACATCCCTTTTATCATCAGGAGATAACGGCCGATGTCGTTGAAAATGGTCATACCGGGTGCTAAGATACAGGATGAAAAATTAAAAGCCAGTCTGCGCAGGGCAGACTGGCTTTTTTAACAAGGCAGCAGGTAATTATTCTGTGCCTTTGGGTTCTTTACGAAGGCGTTTCCACCAGGGCGACTTTTTTACGATCTCCTGGGTGGGGATCCGGCTTTTGATCTGGGCATCCACTACGGCGATCAGGGCCATATTGATGATGCTCCGGATCGAACTGCCGAGCTGAAGCACGTGTACGGGCTTTTTGAGTCCCAGCAGGATCGGACCAACTGCATCGGCCACTTCCAGTTCCTTCAAGAGGTTATAAGCAATATTACCCGCGGCCAGGTTGGGGAAGATCAGGGTATTCACATCCTGGTCCACCAATTCACTGAAGGGGTAGTTTTCTTTCATCATTTCCTTGCTGAGGGCTACTCCGGCCTGTACTTCACCATCCACGATCAGGCTGGGCATTTTTGATTTTACGATCTTACGCGCTTCTGCTACCAGCCTCGCTTCCGGCGAATCGCTGCTGCCGAAAGTGGAGTAACTCAGCATGGCGATGCGGGGCACAATATTGAATTGCCGTACCTCACGCGCTGCAAGCAGGGTGATCTCGGCCAGTTCTTCGGCTGTGGGGTTGAAGTTAACCGTGGTGTCGGCCAGGAACAAGGGGCCTTTCTTGGTCAGCATCATGTACATTCCGGCGATCTTGCGAACACCGTCTTCGGTACCAATGGTCTGGATGGCCGGACGTATGGTATCGGGGTAATTTTTAGATAAACCAGAGATCATGGCATCGGCATCGCCGCATTCCACCATCATACAACCGTAGTAGTTGCGGTCCTTCATGATTTTTTTCGCCTCATAGGCATTGAAGCCCCGGCGTCCCCGCTTGGCAAAGAAGATCTCTGCATACTGATTTCTTTTTTCTTCCTGTGCATCACTGCGCGGGTCAAAGATGGGCAGGTCATCGATATCGATGCCATTGGCTTCGGCAATGGTGCGGATCTTGCTTTCGTCGCCTAACAGGATGGGATAACCGATTCCTTCGTCGAAGATGATCTGGGCGGCTTTGAGGATTTTCACATTGTCGGCTTCGGCGAATACGATCCGTTTGGGATCGCGACGGGCTTTGTTACCAATGGCACGCATCACCTGGTTGTCGAGTCCGAGGCGTTTGTTGAGTTCGTTCACATAGCTGTCCCAGTTGGTGATCGGCAGCTTGGCCACCCCGCTTTCGATCGCGGCTTTGTCTACTGCCGGGGCCACGGTGGCGAGTAAACGCGGATCCAGGGGCTTTGGAATGATATAGTGCTCGCCAAAACTGATATTTGATTCGTTGTAGGCCATGTTCACGATATCCGGTACCGGCGTTTTGGCCAGGTCGGCCAGGGCCCGTACGGCAGCGAGTTTCATGGCTTCGTTGATCTGTTTGGCCCGCACATCAAGCGCACCCCGGAAAATGTAGGGGAAGCCCAGTACATTGTTCACCTGATTGGGATAATCACTCCGGCCGGTGGCCATGATGATATCCTTCCGGGCTTCGGTGGCTTCTTCCCAGCTGATCTCCGGGTCTGGGTTGGCCATGGCAAATACAATGGGGTTTTTGGCCATCGTTTTTACCATCTCGCCATTGAGTACACCGCCTTTACTGAGACCAATGAATACGTCGGCATCTTTCATTCCTTCGGCGAGGGTCATATCTTTTGTGCCGTTGATGAATTCTTTTTTCAGATCATCCAGATCGGTCCGTCCTTCGTGGATCAGGCCTTTGCTGTCGAATACCCTGAAGTTTTCGCGCTTGGCACCCAGTGCAATATAGAGCCGCATACAGGAGATGGCAGCGGCACCGGCCCCGTTTACTACGATCCTGATCTTCTCCAGTTTTTTCTTCTGGATCTCGCAGGCATTGATCAGGGCAGCGGCGCTGATGATGGCGGTACCATGCTGGTCATCATGCATCACCGGGATATTCATCTGTTCCTTCAGTTTCTTTTCAATATAGAAACACTCAGGGGCTTTGATATCTTCCAGGTTGATGCCGCCGAATGTGGGTTCAAGCGACTTGACGATCTGTACAAATTTCTCCGGATCCGTTTCGTTGATCTCAATATCAAACACGTCGATATCCGCGAATATTTTGAAGAGAACTCCTTTGCCTTCCATAACGGGTTTGCCGGCTTCAGGACCAATATTCCCCAGACCGAGAACGGCGGTGCCATTACTGATCACCGCTACCAGGTTACCCTTGGCGGTGTATTTGTACACATCCTCGGGATTGGCTGCAATTTCCAGACAGGGCACCGCCACACCGGGCGAATACGCCAGGGAAAGGTCCCGCTGGGTTTTGGCTTCTTTCGTCGGGATGACTTCGATCTTGCCCGGTCTTCCCTTGGCATGATACTCGAGCGCCTGTTGTTTGCGAAGGTCGTTTTGCATACGTAATAATTAGTTGATCAATCGTCAGAAGGAATGAAAGCGGGCTGCAAGGTACAAAATATAGTGCCGGCCCGCCCTGATGACTCTCATACCCGGTAATAACCGATACTATCAGGGTTTCCGCTTTTTTTGTTTATTAACGTGAACTATTAATAACGGACAGCAGCCCCCATACAGGCCATGATCCCCATGCCGATCTCAATCGCCGATTCATCGATATTAAAAACGGGGGTATGTACACCGGCGGTGATGCCTTTGGCTTTATTCATGGTACCTAGCCGGAAGAAGCAGGCGGGAATTACCTGTGCGTAATAACCAAAGTCCTCGGCGCCCATCCGCAGTTCAGTTTCACTAACATTTTCATTACCCATATAGGTTTCGGCCAGCGCCATGGCTTCAGCAGTTAAGCGTTCATTGTTCATCACACAGGGATAGCCCACATCAATATGCAGGTCCGCTTCACCGCCCATGGACTGCACGAGGTCATGCGTGAGTTTGCGCATCAGCTCATGTGCTTTGAATCGCCAGGTTTCATCCATTGCCCGGAAAGTGCCCATCAGTTTTACTTCATTGGGGATCACATTGGTGGTATTGCCGCCATTGAAGGCCGTGATGGATAATACAGAGGGGTTGAAAGGATTGTTATGGCGGCTGATGAGTTGCTGCAAGGCCACGATCAGGTGCGAGCTGATGAGGATCGGATCGATGATCAGTTGGGGAGAGGCCGCATGTCCGCCCTTGCCCTTGATGGTAAAATATAATTCATCGGCACTCGCCATTACTTTACCCCCGCGGAAACTCAGTTGACCCACTTCCAGTATTGTATTCACATGCAGGGCGAGGATCGCCTGGGGTTTGGGGTTTTCCAATACGCCGTCTTTGATCATCAGGGAGGCACCCCCGGGATTTTTTTCCTCACCGGGCTGGAAGACCAGCTTAACGGAACCTTCCCATTCGTTACTTAATTCTTTCAGGATCTTTGCCGCCCCCAGCAGACAGGTGGTGTGCACATCATGTCCGCAGGCATGCATCACGCCTTCATTTTTTGATTTATAGGGGATGTCATTTTCTTCTTTGATCGGCAAAGCATCCATATCGGCACGAAGGGCAATGATCCGGCTGTCCGGATTTTTTCCCTTGATCAGTCCCACCACCCCTGTAGTGGCTTTTACTTCAAAGGGAATCCCCAGTTCAGTGAGCCGCTGTTGTACAAATTTTGAGGTTTCATATTCCTGATAGCTCAGTTCGGGATGCGCATGCAGGTGATGTCGGACTTCAATAAATTCCGGGGCATATTTTTTCGCCAGGTCTTTGATTTTAGAATGCATGGGGCAAAAATAAACAAACCATTCCTTAAGGGAATGGTTTGTTCAGTTCTTTCTGCTATAGCCGGTCAGAGGGAAATCTCTTCTTCTCCGGGTTTAGGCGGTTTCACTTCAATGATATCATTCATGATAAATACCCCTTTCGGGAAGTACACATTCAGCTTTTTCTGGTATACCTCAGCATCCTTCCGGTCTTTGAAGTTGCCGGCTTTTACTTTATAGTAGGGTGACTGGTGCCAGAGATATGCTTTCAGTTCAGGAAAATAGGTGTAAAGTTTGGTCTTGGCGCTCAGGGCTTCGTCGCGGCTGTTGGTGCTGATCAATAGCAGGCGGAATCCTTTATCCGTACGGCGGCCTGCACGGCTGGTTTCTTCATTGATCTGGGCTTGTTTTTTGATCAGCAGATCTACCCGCGGATCTTTGTGAATGATCACATAGTTCGTATCGGGAACCTTATCCGTTGTGTCTTTCAATACAGCTTTTGGCGCATTCTGTGCTACCGTCTGCAGTGCAAGAAAGGCGAAGGCAATGGTTATTATCAGTTTCATGGTGTGTGGGGTGCAAATATCTTACCAATCGGGCAGAAAAAACAAATCGGGGCTGTTAAGTCGTGGATAAAATGTATAACTGCCTCATTCTCTTTTGTCACCGGATTAATATCCACCCCCGGCTCCGGCAATATTTTCAACCGGGTGCCAGGTGGTCTTAATTTCCTGGGTATCCATGATAAAATAGGGGGACTGGCCCTGATCGGTATACCAATTCACTTTATCATAGAAATGGACTCTTTTCAGGTTCACCGCTGATTTTTCCCGGATCATTTGCTGTACCGTCGGGTCTGATTCAGCATAAAGCAGGGCATTTACATCCATATGATCGGTGAACCAGGAACCCAGTTCTGATGGTTTGCCGGTGAGGATATTGACCACGCCACCAGGAAGGTCGGAACTGTTGAGTACTTCCGCGAATGTAACAGCACAGAGCGGTTTTGTTTCGGAAGCCAGCACCACGCAGGTATTCCCCCCGGCGATCACCGGGGCGATCACGGATACAAGACCCAGTAATGAATCCCCCTGCGGTGCAATAATGGATACCACACCGGTAGGTTCCGGAACAGAGAAATTGAAATGCGGGGTAGCCACCGGATTCACGGCACTGAAGAGTTGCTGGAATTTATCACACCAGCCTGCATAATAGATCAGCCGGTCAGTGGCGAGGTTCACTTCTTTCTCTGCACCGGCTTTGGAAGCGCCCTGCAGTACCAGTTCCTCGATGAACTGTGCTTTTCTTCCTTCCAGCATTTCGGCCATCCGGTAAAGGATCTGGCTGCGGTTGAAAGCCGCACGGTTGCTCCAGCCGCTGAACGCTCCGCGTGCTGCTACTACGGCATCTCTGAAATCTTTACGGGAACAAAGACATACATTGGCCAGTTTTTTCCCGGCTTTATTCACCGGACTATAATAACGGCCGGACTCGGTACGTGGGAATTGTCCTGCGATGTAGATTTTATATGTTTTTAGTACTTCCAGGCGTGGCATATGATAAAGTTGTAGATATTATTTAAAAGTTAAAAGGTTGACAGGTTGACAAGTTGACAAGTTGACAAGGCGCTTTTCTTAGGAGGTCCTTGTTAACCTTTCAACATTTCAACTTGTTAACTGAACATACGGCAACAACCCATGAAGACCACCTTCCCTCCCGAATCCACTTTCTTTATAACCTCCGAAGGGCGATGTGGGATCAAACTTGTTGAAGGTATTGGCCCAGATCACACCGGCGCGCATACGTTTGGTCATGTTGAAAATCTTGGAGCCTTTGTCGGTCCATACGCCGGCACTTAAGCCGTACGGACTGTTATTGGCTTTTTCGATCACTTCATCATCGGTACGGAAGGTGAGAATAGAAAGAACGGGTCCGAAGATCTCTTCCTGGGCAATGCGGTTGCTCTGTGCCACATTGGTAAAAAGGGTAGGGCGGCAGAAGAATCCTTTATCGGGCAGGCGGCAGCTGCTCTCATACAGATCGGCCCCTTCTTTTTTACCGATGCTGATGTATTTCTGAATCGTGGCGAGTTGTTGTTTTGAATTGATCGCTCCGATATCCGTGTTCTTATCCAGCGGGTCGCCCACGATCAGGGATTCCATCCGGTCTTTTAATTTACGTATCACTTCTTTGGCTACGGATTCCTGCACATATAAGCGGGAACCTGCACAGCATACATGTCCCTGGTTGAAAAAGATGCCATTGATCACCCCTTCCACGGCCTGATCGATCGGCGCATCTTCAAAAATGATATTGGCGGCTTTGCCACCCAGTTCAAGTGTGACCCGTTTATTCGTTCCGGCCACGGCCCGTTGAATAATCTTTCCCACGTCCGTGGAACCGGTAAAGGCGATCTTATTGACATCCGGATGATTGACCAGGGCTGCTCCGGTAGCGCCGGCACCAGTTAATATATTCACTACGCCCGGAGGAAGATCGGCTTCCTGGATGATCTCCGCCAGTTTGAGTGCAGTGAGGGGAGTGGTTTCGGCTGGTTTTAATACTACCGTATTACCGGTGGCAAGGGCCGGGGCTATTTTCCAGGCGGCCATTAAGAGCGGAAAATTCCAGGGAATGATCTGTCCGGCTACGCCGAGTGATTCGGTTTTGCGGTTGGGGAAGGCGTATTCCAGTTTATCGGCCCAGCCGGCATAGTAAAAGAAATGATTCGCGGCGGTGGGTACATCAAAGTCACGGCTTTCGCGGATTGGTTTGCCGCCATCGAGTGTTTCTATGATGGCCAGTTCGCGGGCTTTTTCCTGCACCATACGGGCAATACGGAAAATATATTTGGCTCTCTCTTTGGCCGGCATTTTTTTCCAGACCTTTTCATACGCAGTTCGGGCGGCCACGACCGCTTTATTCACGTCGGCTGCATTGGCTTCCGCTACTTCACTCAGCTTTTCCTCCGTGGCCGGATTGATCGTGTCAAAATATTTTTTGCTCAGCGGTTTTTCCCATTGACCATTAATAAACAGATCATATTGTTTACTGATACTGGCTGCACTTTTGCTTTCTGGGGCAGGTGCGTAGGACCAGCTGGTATCGAATTTCAGGCGGATGGTATTTTTCTTAGTAGAAGGCTTATTGCGTACGGCCTTTTTTTTCGTTGCCATATTATTTGATTCTATGGGTGTTTTATTGAAAAATGAACATTGAGCGTTGAATATTGCGCGTTTCCCTTTCTTGTTCAGTAGAATGTTCAATATTCAATGTTCAATTTTCAATGCTCATTTATTTGTACAATTAGTCAGCACTGAAGTAGTTTCCTGCCTGGTACAGTCCTGTTTCCATTTTCACCAGTTGCATCAGTACATCATTGGCAAGACTGCTGGCACCAAACCGGAACCATTCATTGGTCAGCCAGTCATCGCCCAGTACTTCTTTTACCATCACCAGGTAATGCAGGGCCAGTTTGGATTTGGAAATACCACCGGCGGGTTTCATCCCGATCATTTTACCGGTCTTATAATAAAAATCACGGATAGCTTCCAGCATCACCAGGGTAACGGGCATGGTGGCAGCGGGTTGTATTTTTCCCGTGGAAGTTTTGATGAAATCGGCTCCGGCATGCATAGCTATATCACTGGCGCGGCGCACTTTGTCGAAAGTGCCGAGTTCGCCGGTCTCCAGGATCACTTTCAGTCGCGCAGCTCCGCAGGCTTCTTTGATGGCGGCGATCTCATCGAAGACAAAATTGTATTCACCGGCATGGAATTTTCCACGGCTGATCACCATGTCCACTTCATCGGCTCCATTCGCTACGGCATATTTTGTGTCGCGGATCTTTATATCCCTTGGTGCTTGTCCGCTGGGGAAAGCCGTGGCTACAGAGGCTACTTTAATACCAGAACCTTCCAGTGCTTTTTTGGCCACTCTGACCATGGTCGGATATACACAGACGGCGGCTACCGTGGGCAGTCCGGGCAAGGCATCATGCGGGTGCATTGCCTTATAGCAGAGTTGTTTCACTTTGCCATCAGTGTCCTTGCCTTCCAGTGTGGTGAGGTCGATCATATTGAGCACCAGCTTCAGTCCGTTGAGCTTGGTTTCATTTTTGATGCTGCGCTTGGTAAAACGGGATGCTCTTTCCTCCACACCCACCTGATCGATCCGGGGGGAGAGGGAGAAGTCTGGCAGTATGGTTTTTTCCTTTATGATCGGCATATCGGTAATTTCTTGTTTCAAAAGTAAAACTATTTATGGGGATTACTGGTGAGTAAAAAATAGGGCTAATCCCCTGAAGGTTAACGGCGTTTTTTTTCGTCAAAGGCCCGATGCCGTTTATCCTTTTGTGATGGGCAGAACCATATTTTTATGTAAAATCGTTTTTCGATAACTTTCAACAAAATCAACAACTGTATGAGAAAAATGAAAAGACTGGTCTGGTCGATCTGTGCGGTGCTGGCAACAACCACCGCCTTATCTCAGCCTACTTTCCCTGAGAATGGCATTGCCGATCCCCGGCATGGCCATTATGCCTTTACCCATGCCACACTGGTCAAAGATGCGTCCACTACAATAAGAGATGCCACATTGGTGATCAAAGATGGCCGGATCGTGGCCGCCGGAACCGGTTTGCCTGTGCCTGCTGGTGCGGTTGAGATCGATTGCAATGGCAAATTCATCTATCCTTCTTTCATTGATATCTATACCGATTACGGTACGCCGCAACGCCAGCCCCAGGCCGGTGGCGGACAGTTTAATTTTTTCGCCCAGCAGCAGTTTGATAATGCAGTGAAAGGTCCTTATGGCTGGAACCAGGCCATAAAGTCCGATGTGGATGTATACAAAGTATTTGGTGTGAATGATGCATCAGCCAAATCAATGCGTGAAGCCGGCTTTGGTACCGTACTGACCCACGTGAAAGACGGAGTGGCCCGTGGTACCGGTGCCGTGGTGACCCTGGCCAATGCCCGGGAAAACCTGGTGATCGTAAAAGAGAAAGCAGCCGCTCACTATTCTTTCAATAAAGGCACATCCACGCAGACCTATCCTACTTCCATGATGGGCTATGTATCGCTGTTACGTCAGACCTATCTGGATGCCAGCTGGTATAAAAACAAGCCGGTGGAAGAAGGGTTTAATGCCACGTTGCAATCCTGGAATGATAACCAGGGACTGCCCCAGATCTTTGAAGCCAATGATAAATGGAATGACCTGCGGGCCGACCGGATTGGCGATGAATTTGGCGTACAGTACATCATCAAAGGCGGACAAAACGAATATCAACGGATCAACGATATAAAAGCGACTAATGCCACCTATATCCTTCCTCTTAATTTCCCCCAGGGACAGGATGTGGAAGATCCCAATGATGCCCGCCTGGTATCACTGGAAGATATGAAGCATTGGGAAATGGCGCCCGTGAATGCGGCCGCATTTGAAAAAGCGGGTATCCCTTTCTGTCTGACCACCGCTGATCTCCGCAGTACCGCTGTTTTCTGGACCAATCTGCGCAAGGCAATGGAATATGGGTTGAGCGAATCAAAAGCTATGGAAGCGCTGACCAAAGTACCTGCACAAGCCTTGGGTATTTATGATAAAGTGGGCAGTCTGGATGCCGGTAAACTCGCCAATTTCCTGATCACCAACGGGCCGATCTTCAGCGAGAAGACGAATATTCTGTACAATTATGTACAGGGGATCAGGTACAATGTAAAAGATGACACCAATATTACAGGTACGTACAATCTGACCATCAATACCCCGGCAGGTGAAGAGAAGTATACACTGGATGTGAAGAGCAACAGCAGTGTGACCATGTGGGGAAAAGATACCATGAACAGCAAGTTCAGTTTTGATGGCAAACAGGTGAAGCTGAGTTATGCACCGATGGTAAAACGTCAGCGTCCGGCCATGGCGCCCGCAACGGATTCTACTCAGCGTCGTCCGGGTGGTCCCGGTGGCTTTGGTGGACGTGGCGGCATGACCGAGCAGACCTTGCCTGCCAGTGCCACCCGATTGGGTGGTGTAAGCAATGGCACCGAGTGGAATGGTACCGGAGTGGATTCGCTCGGAAATACACTCACCTGGACCGCTGTGTTTGTAAAAGCGGCTGAAGTGAAATCCGACAGCATGAAGAAGAAAGATATTCCGGTGATGGGTAAAGTGACCTATCCGTTCCTGCCCTTTGGCTGGACCGAAGAGCAGCAACCCAGGCAGGAAACGATCCTTATAAAGAATGCAACGGTATGGACCAGTGAGAAGGACGGCGTGTTGAAGAATACCGATGTACTCATTAAGAATGGTAAGATCGCTGCGATCGGCAAGAGTCTCAATGAACCCAATGCCCGGGTGATCGATGGAACCGGCAAGCACGTGTCTGCCGGTATCATTGACGAACACTCTCATATTGCGGCAGCGTCGATCAATGAAGGGGCCCAGTCGGTTACATCTGAAGTACGGATCGGGGATAATCTGAATCCGGAGGATATCAACATCTATCGTCAGTTGAGCGGTGGGGTTACATCTTCACAGATCCTGCATGGTTCTGCCAATGTGATCGGTGGCCAGTCCCAGCTGATCAAACTCCGTTGGGGAGCCGGAGATACCGAAATGAAGTTCAAAGGGGCGGATGGTTTCATCAAGTTTGCCTTAGGGGAGAATGTAAAGCGTTCGGCCTCCACACAGGGAAATAACCGCTATCCGGACACCCGTATGGGCGTGGAGCAGGTGCTGATCGATGCCTTTACCCGGGCTAAAGATTACAAGAAAGAATGGGAGACCTATACTGCCGCAAAAGAGCAACTGATCAAAGCAAAGAAACCGCTGACTGGTTTAGCGGTTCCCCGTCGTGACCTGGAGTTAGAAGCCCTGGTGGAGATCCTGGACCGGAAACGGTTCATCACCTGTCACTCGTATGTGCAGAGTGAAATCACAGGTCTGATCGAAGTGGCGGATAAGATGGGCTTCAAAGTAAATACGTTTACGCATATTCTTGAGGGGTATAAAGTAGCTGATAAGATGCTGAAGCATGGTGCCAATGCCTCTACCTTCTCCGACTGGTGGGCCTATAAGATGGAAGTGGAAGATGCCATTCCGTACAATGCGGCCATTATGCATAAGGTAGGACTGAATGTGGCCATCAATTCGGATGATGCCGAAATGGCCCGTCGTCTGAACCAGGAAGCGGCCAAGACCATGAAGTATGGCGGGCTGACGGCCGAAGAAGCCCTGTCATTAGTTACGATCAATCCGGCCAAAATGCTGCATGTGGATGATAAAGTGGGCAGTATTAAAGTTGGGAAGGATGCGGATATTGTACTTTGGTCTGACAATCCCCTGAGTATTTATGCCAAATCCCTTTATACCATTGTGGATGGTACTGTTTACTTCGATCGTCAGAAAGACGAACAATTGCAGCAGGATGTGCAGGCCGAAAGAGCGCGACTGGTGAAGAAACTGAATGGCGAAAAAAGAAGCGGGGCTTCGTTGATGCCAGCCATGCCTTCTTACCAGGTGATGCATAGTTGCAGTGACCACGGACACAGCCATGGATTGCTGGTAGTGGATGCGGAGCAGTGAGTCCTCCTTCGCTGAACCTGCCTGCCGGCAGGGTTTCGGAGGTTGAATGGTGAGTGGTGAGTCTGAGAGAAGTAGAAACATTTAAAACATTAAAATAAAAACGAATGAAAAAATTATTGAACCTGGTAATACTGATGATCGCTTCGGTGGTTTCATTTGCCCAGGCGAATGTACTACCCGCTCCGGCACAGAAAGGGGTGATGTATGTAAAGAATGTGACCATCCATGTGGGCAATGGGACCGTAATTGAAAACGGGGTGATCGTGGTAAAGGATGGTAAAATTGAGAAAGTTGGCAAAGATATCGTGGTGCCGGCGGATGCCACCAATGTCATAGACGGACAGGGAAAGCAGGTCTATCCCGGTCTGATCCTGCCAAGCAGTTCACTGGGTCTGGTGGAGATCAGTTCGATCCGTGCTTCCAATGATGCCCGTGAGATCGGCGATATGAATCCGAATGTGCGTTCCATTGTAGCCTACAATACCGATTCCAAAGTGATCAACACGCTTCGTTCAAACGGTATCCTCGCTGCGAATATCATTCCGCAGGGAAATTTCCTGGCGGGTTCATCTTCCGTGGTACAACTGGATGCCTGGAACTGGCAGGATGCTTCATTGAAGACGGATGGCGGTATGCATCTGTATATGCCAACCCTGATGCCCCGTCCGACTTTTGGTCGCCGTGGCGGCGGTGCTCCGGGCGGTCCCAATCCCGGTGCGGAAGCTGATCCCGTAAAAGAAGGTCTGCAGCAACTGGAAAACCTGAAAGGGTTTTTCCGGGAAGCCAAGGCGTATCTCGCTGCTCCTGCGCATGAAGAAGTCAACCTGAAATTCGAGGCCGTAAAAGACCTGTTGGCAAAAAAACAGAAGTTCTACGTACACGCCAGCACCGTTAAGCAAATGCTTGTTGCGCTTGATTTCGTAAAAGAGTTTGGCTTTGATCTGGTACTCGTAGGCGCGAGTGAAAGCTGGCAGATCGCCGATCTGTTGAAGCAACACAATGTATCCGTGATCTTACAGCAAATGCACAGTCTGCCCACTACCACCGATGACGATGTGGATCAGCCGTACAAAGCAGCAGCGGCCCTGCAGAAAGCAGGTGTACTCTTTGCCATCTCCGATGATGATTCACAAACACGTGGCCGCAACCTGGCCTTCAATGCCGGTACCGCGGTTGCTTACGGTCTCGATAAAGAACAGGCCCTGGCTGCCATTACGTTGAATGCGGCTAAACTGATGGGTGTGGCGGATAAGACCGGAAGCATTGAGCCCGGAAAAGAAGCCAACTTTATCATCAGTTCAGGTGATATCCTGGATATGTCAACCAGTAATGTAACGGATGCCTTTATTCAGGGGCGTAAAGTAAACCTGGATGATAAGCAA
>CALRQQ020000038.1:0-13695 GCA_943370345.1 Chitinophaga pinensis | reverse complement strand
CCCGCTGCTTTCCAATCTCCGCTTCTTTCCGGAATACCTGCAAACAGCCGGGTATCGAACCGCCTTTTTCGGTAAATGGCATATGGGAGATGTGGGCGATGAACCGCAGAAAGGGTTTGATCATTGGGAAAGCTTTAAAGGCCAGGGCGTTTATTTCAATCCATTATTAAATATTAATGGTAAGCATATTCAGTATACAGACAGTTTGTATATCACTGATCTGTTAACGGATCATGCCGTTGAATGGCTGGCCGGTAATAATGCAAAAAAGCCATTCTTTATGTATGTTTCTCATAAAGGAGTTCATGATGATTTTCAACCGGCACCCCGGCACCGCGGCAGGTATAAAGACATGCCGGTCAATTACCCTTCTACGATTAATCTTACTGCAGGACCTCAAAGTAAATATTACGGGGATCCGTTCACGCATCCTTCGGCCGCTAAAGCCGCTGAAGACAGTAATTACAATGTCAGGGACATTCCCCAATGGGTATATGCACAACGTAACAGCTGGCATGGTGTTGATTTTATGTATGATGGCAGCGTGCAGCTGGATGATGTTTACCGGCGCTATTGTGAAGCCCTGTTAAGTATTGATGAAAGTATAGGTAAATTGATGAATAAACTGGCTGAAACTGGGTTGGAAAAAAACACGGTCATCATTTACATGGGCGATAACGGTTTTCTCTGGGGGGAACATGGTTTAATTGATAAGCGTAATATGTATGAGGAAAGCCAAAAAATTCCTCTCTTGTTGTATGCCCCTGCCAATATTAAAGGAGGGCAGGTGCTCGAACAGATCATTCAGAACATCGATATTGCGCCGACAATTCTTGACATGGCCGGGCTTAAGGCTCCCCCACAGATTGAGGGAAGATCTTTTTTCCCTTTGCTACGTGAACAATCAATCTCCTGGAGGGACAAAGCTTTTTATGAGTATTATTGGGAATTTAGTTACCCGCAAACACCTACAATATTTGGCGTACGCAAAGGACGGTATAAGTTTATATTTTATCATGGTATCTGGGATATTTATGAATTCTTTGATCTGCAATCAGACCCTGAAGAAAAAAAGAATTTGTATAAGCATCCCGCTTATCAGGTCCTGATTAAAGAGTTGAGGAAAGAACTTTGGGATTGGTTAGCTGAGTCCGGTGGAATGCAAATACCACTTAAAATGATTAAAGAGCAGCGAATTGATCATGGTAATAAAGGGTTTAACTGATCATATATAATCCATTTATTTATTTAGGTTTCTGGGTTGGGGTATTCACTTTTGTTATTAAATCTGATATGGCCTTTGGCGGTTGTTCTTCAGTCAACCCTATATCGATAACGTAAGACCAGACTAGGTTCAGGTTTGAAGAGAAATTTGATTATATGTACAAAAACAGAACAGTGTTTCTTTTAGCTTTTCTTCTTTTAGTTGAATTTCTTTCAGCTCAGCAAGTGCTTCCTTATTGGAATCGAAATACACAACTACTGCCGTGGAGAATGGCGCCAACTGTTTCAAAAGTTACCTATGTTGACCTGGACAAAGATGGAGACCCGGATTTGCTAAGGGCGATGATTAATGATTCCATTCCTGTTGTTTGGATTGATGATGATGACGACATGAAAAAGAACGATGTTGAAGGCGATACTGATAATGATTGCCTCTTAATCGACAAAAATAAAGATGGCGTTTTTGCCGGACCTTTTGATTTTAGTATTGATTGGATTGATGAAGACGGGAATGGCAAAGCTGATATTCAGCTAATCGTTAACAACGCCGGAACAAAAGTCAGGAACTATTTTGATTGGGGCGCCGATTTTATGTATGTGCTGGATGTAGACAAAGACCAGATAATGCATTATGTGGATTGGAATAAAATTATGATGCGGGCCTGGGAACATTACGGTCATGCCAACTTTTACAAGGATTATAGTGGCAATACTACGTTTTTAAAAATGCATGCTTCCAGTTTTCGTATCAGTGACTTGAGGTTTAATTGGGAGAATCCGTTTATTTTTTACGATACAGATATGGATGGATTAACCGAATGGGCGATTCGTCTGGTAGATACGCCTGTTTTCAGGGATAGTGCCAATTCAAATAAAAATGGATTCAATTTAATTGATTCCACTTTGGATGTACAGTTCACAAAGAAAATTGATTATGCTGCTGTTACCTGGGATCTTGATAATGATAATAGTGCTGGCAATGAATTTGATTTTGACATGAGTTTGCTATTTAAGGGGAAAGGGTTTGCTTATGAAGATCAGGGTCATCGGTTCAAGGGATTAAGGGGGCTTGCTGCAGCAAACAATTTTATGTACGATAGCCGTTGGCGCAATATTGATACCCTTTTTTATCCGGATAGAGATACGGCGTATCAAATGATTTTTAAAAAAGGAGATTGGCAGCAATGCCGCTTAGTATTTGATGAAGATGATGATTGCAACCGTTGGGAAAGGGTGGAATTTTACGACCCACTCGATTTTTGGAAAACAGGAATAGAGGGAGGCGGGTTAGATAATAATGGCCAAGCTGATGCAATAGGCGACAGGGGAGAATTTGATATGGATAATTCAGGGAAGGGCAAATTGTATTTAGGTGCTTTTGATGGTCGTATTCATTTGTATGGAGCTGAGTGGGGGGGATGGCGAATAGATCAAACGGCATTTTCATATCAGGGCTTTGGGGGGTTTTATGAAAAATGGAATAGGAAGAGATTGCAATTAATGCCCGAAAAATTTGCCAGTATAAAATATGAAGACACTGATGGGAATGGATTTATAGATCAGGTATTGTATGACCTGGATGGGGATAAAATATTTGAAGATTCAGTTTCATTCAAAAAAATGGGTATTAGCGATAAACAAAACCTGGTGAATACTGGAAATATGAGTTACAAAGGTTTTTCAATTTTGTTTAAAAGAATCGTTGAAAAAAATTGGAGCCGGGCCCTGCTGGCTTTGAAAGCTGCTGAAAAATATCATATCAACACATATTGGTATTCAATTTACAAACAGCCACATTCATTACAAGAGAAATATGATTATTCTTTCTGGATAAATTTTTATATCTATCAAGACCTAAGGTATCAGGCCCGTGTAGATAGTAATCAACAATTAGTAGCATTAATAGATAAAGCCTATTATTCTGGTAACTGGACTATGCTATTGAAGTAAAATAAGTGAAGATGATGATCAATACTATTATTTTTAGGTATACCTTTTTTATAGCTATACTTTTTATAGCAAAAAAATCAGTTTGTCAAAGTACAGAATCAGGTTTTACGCCTGTTACTGCAGAAATGATTAAGGAGCGCTTAGACGCTTCTGCAATAAAAAATATTCATCCAAGATTATTTTTTTCAAAGAATGATATTACCAGGCTGAAACAGCTTTACCAACAAGGAGATACGCTTATCAATATAGGATATTGCCAAAATAAAAAGGAAGCGAATGAAATACTGCAACAACCATTATTGAAATACTTTCTCGATGATGCAAAACTCAGACTTCCTTCTGTTCACAAGTTTGCTGCTCAATTACCGCCTCTAGTAATGATGTATCAACTCACAGGCGATACTGTTTATGCCCGCAGAATAGTAAATCAGTTTCAAGTGATGAGTACTTTTCCAGATTGGGGGGCTAACCGCCACTTTTTAGATGCAGGTATTGGCGGCTTTGACTTTGCATTGGCATATGATGCATTGTACACTTACCTCAGTACCGATGAAAAAAAAATAATGAAGGATGCAGTAGTGAAACAGGTATTAAAACCGGGGAAAGAACAATTAAAAAAGGGAATATGGTGGTCAACAGCTAATCACAATTGGAATGGTATCTGTAACGGCGGAATCATTATGGCTGCTTTGGCAATGTATGAAGATGACCCACAAGAAATGAGTGAGATTATTGCTTTGGCCATAAATGCCCTACCAACATACATTCAATCTTTTGAGCCAGATGGGCAAAGTGAAGAAGGCTTAATGTATTGGGGCTATGGCCTGATGTATACTACCATTGCCATGGAAAGTATGCAACGGGTATTGGGTACAGCATTTGGATTAGATCAAATGGCAGGGTTTAAAAAAACAGGATGGTTTCCTGCTTATGTTTCTGGTCCGGTTAGCAGTTTAAGTATTGGCGATGATCCCGTGAAAAATGGAAGAAGTCGTTCTTTTTTTTGGTTTGCCAAAAACAACAAGGATTCTGCCCTGGCAAAAATGCAATACGATCTATGTAAAGAAACCAATACCATGAATTGGATGGATATGTTGTATTACAATCCTGAAATGGTCAAAGCAAAATCTGCTACAAGAACAATTTCTTTAGAAAACCATATCCGGGGTATAGAAGTAATGTCTTTAAGGGACGGATGGAGTAAAAATGCAACATTTGTTTCAATCCATGGAGGAAATAATTTTGCTAATCACGGGCATTTAGATGCTGGCAGTTTTGATATACAGGCATTAGGGGAAGTTTGGGCTTATGGCAATCTTGGCCGCGATGATTATACCTATCCGGGTTATTTCTCTAAAACTACATTGCCTACATATAAAGGGGTAGATTCGAGTCAAACGGTTGCAGGCCGATGGCATTTCTACCGATTAAGAGCGGAAGGAAAAAATTGCCTGGTATTTAATCCATCTGCCAGTCCTGATCAAAATGAAATGGGTTCAGCCACTTTATTAAGTCAGCAGATTGGTGTAAATGAAAGTTCATATACACTTAACCTTACCAACTGTTATTCCCGAGATGTCAAATCCTATTCCCGGAAAATTCAATTAAATAAATCCACATCGGTTATTACAGTGCAGGACGATTTTGTTGCAAATGCAAAAGCCACTGTTTGGTGGAGCATGCATACAAAAGCAGCTGTTAGTATTCGGGCTGATGGCAGATCTGCTTTGTTGGATATAAGGGGGAAGCAAATGATAGCTACTATTAATAGCCCTTCCAATGCTGTGTTTCAGGTATTGGATGCCGCTTACCTCCCAGGCGAATCATTCCCGTTAACAAAAAATTCGGATAATGAGGGTTTTAAAAAACTGGCTGTTAAAATGGAAGAAAAGAAATCAGAAACAATACAAGTCGCATTTGAACCTGTGAAGACATTGGTTAATCAAAAGAATTAGTAATATTTAAACACTGAGATATTAGGATGATTTCTAAAAGACGATATAATTTGATTTGCAAAATATTTTGTACCATAATTCTTCTATGTATTTTTTCTATTTCCAAAGTAAATGGGCAACTTAAAGCTGCTGGAATTTTTGGCGACAATGCCATTTTGCAGCAAGGTATTCCTATACCAGTTTGGGGCTTGGCAAAATCATCTTCCATAGTGAGTATATCGCTTGGGGTGAATCAAATAACGGTAAAGAGTGATGAGCAAGGAAAATGGATGGGTTATTTGCCTGCCCTGCAGGCAGATGGTAAAGTGTATCAGTTGAACATATCTTCTGGCACGGAAAGCATTAACTATAATAATATAATGTTAGGTGAGGTATGGGTTGCTTCCGGACAATCGAATATGGAATGGCGGTTGGGTTCGGAGATAGTAAACAAAGTGGAAGAAATAAGAAATGCAAACTATACAGCTATACGTTTTCGGGTAGTTGATAATGTCACTTCTATCGTTCCTGTTGATGATGTAATTCAAAAAGAGTGGAAGATCTGCAATGCTCAAAATGCTCCATTATTTTCTGCAGTTGCTTATTTCTTTGCAAGGTCATTACATCTTGATCAACATATTCCAGTAGGAATCATTGTTGCGTCAAGGGGAGCTACTGGTATTGAAACCTGGATGAGTAAATCCCGGTTAATAACCCATCCTGATTTTACTGCAGCTTTAAATAAAAGGGACGAAGATTCGGCACATTGGAATGAATATGTGAGAAAATCATTGAAAGCAGAAGCGGATAGGGATGTTGTTGCAAAAACATCTTTTAACGGACTAAAAGTGGGTGTGCCTGAATTGATATTTAATGATACAGGATGGACAAAAACGCAGTTCCCGTTATCCTCGTCAAAAATGGGATATGGGAATTACTGGGGCCTCATTTGGATACGTAAAACATTTGAGCTGTCTAAATCTGATATAAAAAAGGAACAACGGTTATTCCTTCCTATCAAGGATCAAAATGATCAGGTGTATCTCAATGGGAAAGAATTGGTACAGGGAGTTTCAAAGTTAAAGGATAAAACGGTTGTCATTCCAAAAGGGCTGTTGAAAGCGGGAAAGAACATCCTTGCAATACGCATGTATGTAAATTGGGGTACTGCTGATATTGGCGACCGTAATACCAATTGTTATTTAGAATCTGCAGATGGGAAACAACTGTTATTGGATGGAGAGTGGAAGCACAACAATACGATTGAGCCTGCCGTGGCAGGCTGGCAAGATTATTATAATAAGGCTACGGTAAATTTCAATGGAATGATTCATCCATTGATTCCATATGGCATAAAAGGATTTCTTTGGTATCAGGGTGAGAATAATGCTTCAAAAGCCAGTCAATATGCTGAACTGCAACCTATGTTGATAGATGACTGGAGGGTCCGCTGGAAGCAGGGTTATTTGCCTTTTCTATATGTACAATTAGCTAACTATAATTCGAGGTCAGATTCGCCGGTTACTAAGGATGACTGGGCTCAATTCAGGGATGCGCAAAGGAGTACATTGTTTTCATCAAGCAATACTGCTATGGCTTGTGCCATTGATATTGGCGATGAATTCAATATTCATCCGCCTAATAAACAGGATATTGGACAGCGGCTTTACATGGCAGCTCAGCAGCAAGTATATCTTAAAAATATAATTGGTTCAGGTCCGTTATTTAAATCTGCAAATTTGGAGGGCAATCAGGTAAGAATCAATTTTACCTACGCTGAAAATGGTCTAATAACAAAAGCAGCATTACCCATTCAAAGTTTTGCATTAGCCGATAGTACAGGAATATGGTATTGGGCCAATGCAATCATTGATGGACAAACCATCGTAGTAAGTTCCAAAGAGGTGTTGCGTCCGGTTAAGGTCCAATATGGCTGGCAATCCAATCCAATTGCAACACTTTATAACGCATCGGGTTTGCCTATGATTCCTTTTAATGAAAGAATACTCCAATAAAATTAAAATATTAATACAAGCAATTTAAATACACACTATGTCAATATTGAAATCAATAGGTAAAATTATAATCATCAATACATGGATTTTGGTATTTTGTATTTCACCATTATTGCATGGTCAAAACAGAACCAATTTTGGTCTTACAAGGCCACAGCCTGATGCCAGTTTGCCTTTGGGAATTTCAAAACCAGATATGCCTGCTAAAAAAGGGAAGGTGCCCGCTATATCCAGATTGATAAAAAATAAGCAGGGAGTTTACCAATTAAACAATGGTTGGGAATTGGCAGATGGTCAAATGGTTACCGCCAATGAACAATCAATATTCGCTTTAAAATTTAACACCAGCAATTGGTACAATGCGGTGGTTCCCGGTACCGTATTGACTACCCTGGTTCAACAAGGTATTTACCCTGACCCATATATTGGATTAAATAATATGGCTATTCCTGATGACTTGTGCAGAAAGGATTGGTGGTATAGAATTTCTTTTTCTGCTCCTGCTGAAGATGTAAATAAGATTGCCTGGTTGCAATTGAATGGCATTAATTACAAAGCAGATATATGGTTGAATGGAAAACTGATTGGTACAATGAAGGGGGCATTTGTAAGAGGTAACTTTAATGTAACTGGAATTATTAAAAAAGATAAAAAGAATATACTCGCCGTACATATTTATCCTCCGCCTAATCCTGGTATCCCGCATGAGCAATCAAGATTGGCAGGTATGGGTCCTAATGGCGGTCAACTGGCATTAGATGGGCCTACCTTTATTTCTGCAGAGGGTTGGGATTGGGTTCCAGGTATTCGGGACAGAAATATCGGTATTTGGCAAGATGTGCAATTACATTACACCAGCGCAGTTACATTATCCAATCCTCAGGTAATTTCTGATCTTCCTTTACCTGATACTTCTACTGCTGAAATTACTATTAAAGTAGGGGTAAAAAATAATAGCAATCTGGAACAGTCCATTTCAGTGAAAGGAGCCATTGGTAACATTAAAGTTGAAAAGCAGGTTAAGTTAGCAGCCGGAGAAATTCAGCAAGTTATATTCTCACCTGCGACTCACCCTTCATTGCGATTAGTTAATCCAAAACTTTGGTGGCCCAATGGATATGGCAATCCTTCATTGTATCAACTGGAATTAACGGTTATGGATAACAATAATCGTATTTCTGATCAACAACAGGTTCGCTTTGGTATTCGTGAGTTATCTTATGAAATGATGATTGATGCGCCTCAAAGAAAGGGTTGGCGGGTTGCCTATAGTCCAACGGATGTAAAAGAGAAAAAGCCAATATTCGATAACGTAAAGCGTAGAGACTTTGGGAATAAGATATTCATCCCATCCTTAAGAGCAGGTGTGGATACCAGCATCTTTCAGACAATATCACAAAGCAATAATCCTTTCCTGGTCATAAAAGTAAATGGACTATCTGTTTTTTGCAGAGGAGGAAATTGGGGCATGGACGATGCGATGAAAAAAGTATCCAGAGAGCAATTGGAGCCATCCTTTCGATTGCACAAAGAAGCTAACTACAATATGATTCGAAACTGGACAGGCGAATGCACAGAAGAAGTTTTTTATGAACTGGCTGATGAATATGGTATGCTGGTTTGGAACGATTTCTGGATTTCGACTGAAGGGTATAATCTTAACCCGATGGATCAACAAATGTTTTTGGACAATAGTTTGGAAACCATTCGTCGTTTTCGCAACCATCCATCTATTGCCATTTGGTGCCCCCGCAATGAAGGGTATGCACCGGTTGGTATTGAAGATGAGTTGTACCAGCAATTAATGGAGGAAGATGGTACACGGCATTATAATGGTAACTCCCGGGAAATCAATCTGCGTCAAAGCGGAGACTGGCACTATATACAAGATCCTGCCCTTTATTTTACTAAATATGCAGAAGGTTTTAGCACAGAAATTGGCACTTTCTCAGTTCCTGTTGCCACAACCTTAAAGAAGTTTATTAAACCTGAAGATCAATGGCCTATTAATGATGTATGGCACTACCACGACCTGCATTCAAACAATCAAAACCTCGAAGGTTACCTGCGGGCGGTGGATAGTTTATATGGAAAGCCACAAGACCTTGAAGCGTTTTCGAGAAAAGTACAATTGGTCAATTACGAAAGTCATCGTGCCATGTTTGAAGCATGGAATAGTAAAATGTGGGACAGGGCTAGTGGTGTTTTATTGTGGATGACACATCCGGCCTGGCCCAGCATGATCTGGCAAACCTACTCATGGGATTTTGAAACGCATGGCTCTTATTTTGGTACCATGAAGGCTTGTGAGCCGGTGCATGTACAAATGAATTTGAATGATAATAAAGTGATTGCAGTAAATACAACCCTGCAAAATTACAAATCAGTTAATTTTTCTTTTTCAGCTATTGATATTAATGGTAAAACAGTTTTCACAGCTTCTAAAAGAACAGACTTACTTCAAAATAGTAAGACTGAAATATTTACACCGGAATATTCTGAAATCAATTTACCTGAAGTGTACCTGATAAAAATTCGATTACAAACTTCAGACGGCAAAGTATTGTCGACGAATGAATATTGGAAATCAAATAAGGAAACCGGTAATTTTCTGGCTTTCAATAAGCTGCCGGATGTTTCATTAAATATTACCAAAAGCAAATCAAAGAATGATAAGTGGTTGATACAGGTAGAAAATAAGTCAACTTCACCGGTAGTAGGCATAAAATTAAACCTCTCAGATGAAAATAATAATATTCTGCTACCAGCTTATTTCAGTGATGGATATTTCACGCTAATGCCAATGGAGAAAAGGGAAATTGAGGTTAACTATACTGGTAATACAAAGGGTGTCAAAATCAGAACTGAAGGATATAACAGTACACCCAATTTTCACTTATTAAATTGAATAAATGAAGAAGATTAATTGTCTGCTGGTGATACTATTCGTTTCGTTATTTTCTATAGGGTGGGCGCAGCCAACCGAGCAACTTATTAAAGTACTGATCACCCCCAATCATGAAAAATGGGTATGTAAAATTGGCGATAATTCAAATTTCAAAATTTCAGTAGTAAGAAATGGGGTAGCTATTAAAAACGTAAAGGTTGTTTACCAGATTGGGCCCGAAAGAATGAAGCCTTTTGTTATTGACTCATTGCAATTGTCTGAAGGCAGTTTTACCACCGGTAGCTATACGATGAAGGTACCGGGTTTTCTGCGTTGTGTGGTAACCACCACTTTGGAAAATAAGCAGTATAGAAATCTGGTGACCATAGGATATGATATGGAGAAGATACAACCTACGGTTACAAAGCCTGCAGACTTTGATGCATTCTGGCAAAAAGCAAAAGAAGAGCTTTCGAAGATTCCTTTAGATGTCAAATTGACTTTATTGCAGGATAAAAGTTCTTCGCTAACTAATGTGTACCAGGTAAACTTGCAAAGCTACGGTGCTTCAAGATTATATGGCATTTTGTGTGTGCCAAAAAAGCCAGGTAAGTATCCGGCCATTTTGCAAGTTCCGGGTGCAGGTATTCGACCCTATAATCCCGATATAGAAATGGCTGATAAAGGCATTATTGTTTTTACAATTGGTATACATGGAATTCCGGTGAATTTGGATATGTCGGTATATAATGATTTAAATGCCGGGGCTTTGAAAGGATATTTTATCTTCAATGCTGATAATAGAGATAAGTTTTATTACAAGCGCGTATATATGGGTTGTGTCAGGGCTAATGATTTTATTCTTAGCCTTCCAGAATTTGATGGTAAGCATCTTGCTGTAAGTGGGAATAGTCAGGGTGGAGCATTAAGTATTGTTACCGCGTCATTAGACAACCGGGTTAAATATCTGGCAGCCATACATCCTGCCTTATGTGATTTAACTGGTTACTTCAGTCAACGTGCGGGGGGGTGGCCGCATTATTTTGACAACAATAACTTGCCACTTTATAATAATATGGAAGTCATCAGTACTTTGTCTTATTACGATGTTGTCAACTTTGCCAAAAATTTAAAAACAGAAGGTTATTATACCTGGGGGTTTAATGATGAAACCTGTCCGCCCACATCTATGTATGCAGCGTATAATAGTATTAATGCTTCAAAATCAACCACGGTTTATCTGGAAACAGGGCATTGGATTTATCCTGAACAAAAAATGCAATTCAATAATTGGCTGATAGAAAAATTGAAAGAATAATTTTAAAAAACGGGCAGTAATGAATGTATACAAGAAATATATACTTAAGAAAAGTCAATTTTCATTTTTAAAAAATATTTTATTATTCAGTGTACTTTATATATTCTTTTTTATTGGACCCTTACATGGGCAGGTCAATTATTTATTTCGAGATGCATCCCGGCCAATTGATCAGAGATTGAATGATTTAATTTCAAGACTTACGCTTGAAGAAAAAATTTCGCTGCTGGGTTATAATAGTAAGGCAATAGATAGGTTAGGGATACCTGCTTACAATTGGTGGAATGAAGCTTTGCACGGGGTGGCCCGTGCAGGTAAAGCTACTATTTTCCCGCAAGCCATTGGAATGGCTGCAACTTTTAATGACAGCTTGGTGCAACAGGTAGCAGCTGTTATATCAACAGAAGCACGGGCCAAATATAACCTGGCTGTTCAGCGTAACAGCCGCATTCAATATATGGGTCTTACCTTTTGGTCACCAAACATTAATATATTTAGAGATCCCAGGTGGGGCCGTGGGCAGGAAACCTACGGTGAAGATCCCTATTTAACCGCTTCAATGGGCGCAGCATTTGTTAGGGGAATGCAGGGGGAAAATGATAAAATACTTAAAACAGCCGCCGCCGCAAAACATTTAGCCGTACATAGCGGTCCTGAGATTAGCCGGCATTCTTTTAATGCAATAGTTGATGAGAAGGATTTACGTGAAACCTATCTCTATGCTTTCAAAAAATTGGTCGATACCAAAGTGGAAGCCATTATGTGTGCCTATAATCGGGTGAATGGACAACCATGTTGTACTGGCGATACACTTATAAATGCCATCGTAAGAAATGAGTGGGGTTTTAAAGGGCATATTGTAACCGACTGCTGGGCGCTGGATGATGTTTTTAAAGGACATAAAGTGTTGAACAATGCAGTTGAAGTTGCAGCGGCTGCCATAAAAGCCGGTATTAATATGGATTGTTCGGGCTTGCTACAGGACAATATAAGTAAGGCAATCGGGCAAAAATTATTAACGCCTGGCGATGTGGATGCTGCATTGATGCCATCGTTACGAACCCTTTTCAAACTTGGTATTTTTAATGATCCTAACATGAATCCTTATGGCATGCTCGGAGAGAAAGATGTAAATAATGCCCAACATAAGGAACTAACAAGAGTGGCAGCGCAGCAAAGCATGGTCCTGCTTAAGAATGCGAATAATCTGCTCCCCCTTAAGCAGGAAAACTACCGGTCTATTATGGTAATTGGTCCCAATGCCGCATCAGCCGGGCCATTGCTTGCCAACTATCATGGTATATCACCTGAATTGTTAACTTTTGCAGAAGGTATAACCAATGCAGTAAGTGCGGGTACCTTAGTGCAATATGAACAGGGTTGCGATAATAGCGATACCAGCCGTTTTTCCGGAATTTGGGCTGCTGGTTTTTGTGATATAATTGTTGCGGTGGCAGGTCTCAATCCAACATTGGAAGGCGAAGAAGGTGATGCATTTATGTCGCAAGGCGGTGGAGATAAAAATTCATTGGATTTGCCGTATGCCCAGATAAAACTGTTGCAGCAATTAAAGAAAACAGGAAAACCGATAGTGGTAATTGTAACTGCCGGTAGTGATATTGATATAGCTGCTATAGAACCTTATGCCGATGCAATACTATTGGCATGGTACCCGGGTGAGCAAGGTGGTAATGCAGTAGCCGATATACTTTTTGGAAAAATTTCACCTGCAGGGAGGTTACCCGTTACCTTTTATAACCGTTTATCAGATCTTCCTGCTTATGATAATTACTCCGTGCAGGGTAGAACCTATCGTTATTTTAATGGGGCTGTACAATATCCGTTTGGTTACGGATTAAGCTTTACTTCATTTAGCTATCAATGGAATGAGCAACCAGTTACCAATGGAAAGAATATTAGTTTTTCGGTTAGCATTGAAAATACGGGTAAAATGGAAGGTGATGAAGTGGTACAGGTATATATTAAATATCCTGAAATTAAGCGGATGCCGGTAAAGGAATTGAAGGCCTTTAAAAGGGTGAAGGTGGGAGTGAAAGAAAAAAAGAAAATTGAATTTATTATTAACACTGATGATTTGAAGAAATGGGATGTATTAAAACAGCAATGGATTCTATACCCTGGTGATTATACCCTGATGGTGGGAAGTAATTCGGCTGATGAAAAATTGTCAGGCAGACTAAACATAAAAAATTAAAAATGAAAAAGATCAGGTTTTTCATATCGTTTTATTTGCTTTTCGGGATAAGTAACTTTCTTTCAGCACAAACTAATGAGGCGGCCATTTTATCGGTCATTGAAAAGCACAAACCCTCCAAGGGAGCTAAGATCCCCGGGAATGTGAGGGGT
>CALRQQ020000037.1:0-14008 GCA_943370345.1 Chitinophaga pinensis | reverse complement strand
ACATATTCCACAAGATGGAGCCTCGTACACTCGGAGCTGCTTATCGTTTTTATTGCAATAAGAACCTGGATGGAGCCCATAGTGCAGAAGTGGATGCGAGTGCCACCTACGAAATACTGGAAGCACAGATCGGAAAGTATGCTGACCTGGGAAATACCGTGGATTCCATCCTGAAAGTGATCGGTGAAGATCAGGTGGTGGACTTCGCCCGCCGCTTTGTGATGGACAACGGGGTGGAAGTATTCAATTTCGGGAAATACAAAGGCCGTCCGGTAGCGGATGTACTGAAATCGGAACCACAATATTATGATTGGATGATGAAGGGCGATTTCCCGCAGCATACCAAGCAAAAACTGACGGAAATTTACACCCGGACGATGCTGAAAAAGGGTTAGGGCTTTACCTGAACTTTAACAAGGCATCATTATTGATAATCTTAATTTTGGCATTTAATTCTATATAGACAGGCGTGGAAAAATTAGTCATCATACCAACCTACAACGAAAAAGAGAATATCACCAATATACTCCATGCCGTTTTTAATCTGAATGAAGGCTTTCATGTACTGGTCATCGATGATGGATCACCGGATGGTACGGCACAGATCGTAAAAGATCTGCAGTCCAAATTTTCCGGACAATTATTTATAGAAGAACGCAGGGGTAAACTCGGGCTGGGCACTGCTTATATCCATGGATTCAAATGGGGTATTGCGCATGATTACGGGTATATCTTTGAAATGGATGCCGACTTTTCTCATAATCCCAATGACCTTCCCCGTTTATATGATGCCTGTAAGAACAAAGGGGCCGATGTGGCTATTGGTTCCCGCTATATCAAAGGCGGTGGGGTGGTCAACTGGCCGGCCAACCGGATCGCCCTTTCCAAGGGCGGTGGTTTATATACCCGCCTGATCACCTGGATGCCCGTGATGGATCCAACAGCCGGATTCGTTTGTTATAAAAAAGAAGTCCTCGAGACCATGAACCTGGATAAGATCCGGTTTGTGGGCTATGCGTTCCAGATTGAAATGAAATTTGCCGCCTGGAAGCTGGGCTTCAAGATCAAGGAAGTGCCTATCATTTTCCAGGACCGTACATTTGGTACGTCCAAAATGAACAAAGGGATCATCAAGGAAGGGGTGATCGGTGTGCTCAAACTCCGCTGGAGCAGCCTCTTTAAAAGTTACCGCAAACGGCTGAAGAATACGGAACCCGGGACCAGCTCCGCTTCTAAAGTCCTGGCCAATACTGAACAGTAATCCGCCGGTTCATTCCTTTTACTTAATTTGGATGCAATGAAGAAAGCTTTTCTCCAGTTGCATATGGCCGTATTTCTGGCCGGATTCACGGGTATACTCGGACTGCTGATCACGCTCAATGAAGGACTGATCGTGTGGTACCGGCTGCTGATCACCTCGCTGACCATGTGGGTTCTCTTTGCGCTGTTGAAAAAACTGCAGAAGATATCCCTTACAGACCGCTTGAAGATCATGGGTGTTGGTTTTATTGCTGCCATGCATTGGGCCACATTTTACGGGGCTATCAAGTATGCAAATGTTTCTGTGGCCCTGGTTTGTTTTTCCGCTATCAGTTTTTTTACAGCGTTGTTTGAGCCTTTGATCCTGAGGAAGAAACTCAACTGGACCGAATTGTTTCTCGGACTGGTCACCCTGAGCGGTATCTATATCATATTTCATTTCGATACCCGTTTCAAAACC
The DNA here is from genome assembly GCA_943370345.1 of Chitinophaga pinensis. Lineage (GTDB taxonomy): Bacteria > Bacteroidota > Bacteroidia > Chitinophagales > Chitinophagaceae > JJ008. The sequence goes on along the minus strand of CALRQQ020000037.1, from coordinate 12,288 downwards.
GGTATTCTGATCGGGTTGGTCTCGGCTGTCCTCGCTGCCCTTTTCCCGATCTACAACCGGGAATTCTTAAAACGGGTGAATGTGGAGACAATGCTGAGCTGGCAACAAACCGGGGGCTTTCTTACGCTTTCTTTACTCTTGCCATTTTATCTGAAACAATTCCCTACAGGACATTTTATCCCAACCTGGAGCGACCTCGGCTGGTTACTGGTGCTTGCCTGGTTTTGTTCGGTGCTGGCTTTTAAGTTATCGGGGAATGCTTTAAAACGGTTGTCGGCTTTTACCGTCAACCTGACCTATAACCTGGAACCGGTGTATGGGATCCTGCTCGCCTTTATAGTGTATCAGGAGAATAAATATCTCAGTCACTGGTTCTATTGGGGATTTGCCATTATTGCAGCGGCCCTGATCACCCACATTTTTATTCTTATCAGGGTCGAACGGAAACTGACCCAGGCCGGCGAACTTAAAACTCCACAATAAAACCAATGGTCGGTATCACACTGGCATCACTGTTGTCAAGGAATAAAGGGATGCCATTGGAACCATCCTGACGGATCGGTTGACCGTCGGTGGTCAGGAAGGCGCTGTTATCCGCTGTTCTGCGAAATGTGTATTGGGGAAATGCCGGGTTCATGGCTTTATACCAGTTGGTGATATCCAGGAAGAGATTCAACGTTGTTTTTTTGTAGTTCCATTTTTTATCAATGCGGATATCACTGGCGTGAAAGGCATCCAGCCTTAAGGTATTTAACCGGTTATAATTCAGGATCCCAGTACCGAATGTGAGGTAATTCGTTTGTGAGGCCATCAGGTCAAAGGGGGTGTAAGGAGCGCCGCCCTGATACCTGAATTTGAGCCCCAGCTCCCAGTTCCGGTTGAATTTATACCCCCAGATAAATGAAAGAAGGTGCCGGTTGTCCCAGGCACTGGCGATCTCTTTGCCATCAGCGCCACTGAAGCGGCTTACAAAATAAGTATAGGAGAAGGTACCAAAGAACCGTTTGGTGAGTTTTTGTTGTGCGAAAAATTCAAATCCATAGGTGGTCCCTTTGCCGTTGGTGATCACTTCTTCATTTCCCACTACACCAAAATCACCCCCCAGGTTGGCCAGTGATAGGCCATCCCTTACCGAGACCGGAACCTGGCTGTATTTTTTATAAAAGGCTTCCAGCGTGAAGCGGGTGCTGTTTGAAGGGAGATACTCCGTACCGATCGTGTAATGGGTGCTGCGCGTATAGTCAGCATCGGTATTGAGCAGGTTGTTATTATTATCACGGAAACTCAGGACCGTATATGGGGCCAGTTTATAGTATACACCAACCGAACCATTCAATGTCCATTGATCCGCCAATACATACGACGCACTGATGCGGGGGGAAAGCGTACGAAACGGATTCAGGCCATCATTGGTAAATCCGTTCATATCTGAACGCAGTCCGGCACTCAGTCCAAGCCGGTTATTAAAATAGCGGCGGCTCACCTGGGAGTAAAGACCGTAGCGCATAAAGGAAATATCGGACTGGTAATCGAGTATCAATGCAGGCTGCACTAAGTCGCCATTCTGATTCAACAGCGCTTTACGCAAACGTTTAAAGTTGTCATTATTACTCCTGACATATTGCGCCAGTACACCATAGGTGAATTTCCACCCATTGACGGTCTTGTTCACATCAAAACGCAGTTTGTTCTCGATCTCCTGCGAGAAGATACCCAGCCGGCGTTTGCTTTCATTGCCTTCGTCGTTATCGTCAAATTTTTCGATCTTATTATCAAACATGTTGCGGCTGAGTGACAGGTTCCAGAAACCGTTTTTCACTTGCTTTCGTAAACTCGCACCTGCCGTGTAATTCCATTGATGGATCGGGGCGGTGGCATCAATAATATAAAGTTTTTCGGGTGTGGCTTCTTTAGGTGCGGCGAATGTGAAATCATCGATCGCGCCCACACCCAGCAAGGTAAGCGTGGTCTTTTTATTGATCCGGTGGGTGATCTTATACTGGAAGTCCCAGTAATTGGGACGGATCGGCAGGTCTATTGCCTTAAAGAGTAATTGCAGGTACGAACGACGGGCCGAAGCAAGGAATGTGGTGTTTTTTGAAAGCGGTCCTTCAAAAGTACCCGCCAGTTCGGTAGCACTGAGGCGGACGTTACCCTGTACTTTATTTGGATTACCGGTCCGTTGCCTGAACTGGAACACGGAAGACAATGCATTGTCAAAACGTGCATCAAAGGCGGAGGAGCTCAGTTTTACATCTTCCAGGAAACTCACATTCAAAATACCGGTAGGGCCGCCTGCGCTGCCCTGGGTGGCAAAGTGATTGATCACGGGTATTTCGATACCGTCGAGGTAATATACATTTTCGTTGGGGGCACCGCCGCGTATGATGATATCGTTACGGAAGCCACCCACACTGCCGGCTGTACCGCTTACACCGGGGAGGGCCTGTATCACCCGGGAGATATCAAAGTTGCCTCCGGGATTGCTGCGGATCTCTTCCGTGGTCAGTCGTTGCACACTCAGCGGTGTCTCCAGACTCGCGGCTACCGCAGTCCGGCGGGTGCTGCGTACCAGTACATCTTCGAGACGGGTGACGGTAGGTTCAAGCTGTACGTTGAGGTTTAACTCATTTCCGGAGTTGATCACGATATTGAAAAGTTCAGCAGTTATATATGAAATGGAACTGAACCGGATCGTATAGGATTTGGGTGTTATACCGGTGATCCGGAATTTTCCGGTACTGTCCGTGCTGGTAGCCAGGTTAGTGCCTATGATCTCCACGGTTACGCCCCGGAGCGTATTTTGCAGGTTTTTGTCGGTTACAGTACCTGTAACGGATCCGGTCCGCTGTGCAAAGCTCGTCAGACTGGAAAAAAGCAGGAAAAAGGCAAAAATCTGTTTCATATTAGGAATTGCTGATATAGAACAGCTAAGTAATTGAATTGTTTGCTTTAATTTGTTGACCATCATTAATAATTATGAGAAAAACAGCTTTTTTACTGACGGCCCTCTGTTTGGCCCTTTTTAGTTATTCCCAGAAAAAACCATTGGATCATACCGTATATGATAGCTGGCAGCGCATCGGCGAACGGATGATCAGTAACGACGGCAAATGGGTGGTGTATACTATTGATCCCCAGGAGGGGGACAATGAGCTGGTGATCCAGTCGGTTGATGCGAAATACAAAAAGTCCATTGCCCGTGGCTATAATGCGGTGATCACGGAGGATGCCCGTTACGTGATCTTTAAGATCAAACCGTTATTTAAAGACAGTCGGGATGCGAAGATCAAAAAGAAGAAACCGGAGGATACTCCTAAGGATTCATTAGCGATCGTGGAATTGGGAAAGGACAGTGTGTGGAAACTCGCTAAAGTAAAGACGTATAAAACCCCGGAAAAAGAAGCCGGCTGGGTAGCTTATCATTTAGAAAAGGCGGTGGAGAAGAAAGAGCCGGTGAAAAAAACGGAAGCTCCGGAGAAAAAGATCGCCGACAGTCTGGGTAAAGTAATTGACTCCTTGCAACAAGTGATCCAATCCATACCGCAAAAGAAAAAGAAGAACCGGGATGAGGATGAAAGTACAGCGTACGAAATACAAAGTACGAGGTACGAGGTACGAAGTACGGATGCGGAAGGAGATGAACCCGGTAGTGCTGGTGCAGATGCTGGTACTGATCTGGTGATAAGAAATCTGTCTAACGGACAGGAAAAGACATTCGCCAATGTGGTGGAATATTATTTCAGCAAAAAAGGCGGGAAGTTATTGTTGGAGCAGGCAAAAAATCCGAAAGATTCACTGGGTAAAACAACGGTTTCCCTGGTAGAACTTGGTTCCGGAAAAATGACAATACTGAGCCGTGGCGGGAATGATTTCAAAAATTTTACTTTTTCAGAAGAGGGAGATCAGGTGGCTTATGTGGCTGAGCGGGATGCAAAACCGAAAGACCTGCAAAAATTTTACAAGGTCTGGTACTACAAAGCGGGTATGGACAGCGCAGTCTTATTAGCAGATAAGAATACAGTCGGGATGAAGTTAGGAATGACCATCAGTGAATTCGGAACAATCAGTTTCAGTAAAAGCGGAAAGCGTTTGTTTTTTGGCACTGCTCCGATCCCCGCACCAAAAGATACCAGTCTGGTGGAGATGGACCTGGTAAAACTGGATATCTGGCATTATAAAGACGATTACCTGCAGACCCAGCAGTTGTTCAATCTCCAACGACTCTTACAGACCAATTACCTGGCCGTATATCACCTGGATAAAAAAGAACTGAAGCAATTGGGTTCAGAGGAAATCCCCACGATCTATCCAACCAATGAAGGGGATGGAGATCAGTTTGTGGGAGTAACAGATTTTGGCAAACGAGTGGAGAGCCAGTGGACAGGTCGTACGAAGAAAGATATCTATGCGATCAATGTAAATGAAGGGGCAACCAAACTGGTGAAGAAAGACCTGCAGGGGATCATTGCCCCATCGTTTATATCTCCCACAGGAAAGTATATTATGTGGTATGATACCAAGGCCCGGCATTATTTTGCCTGGGATGGTACCAGTACACGGAATATTTCTCAGAAGGTAAAATACCCCCTCTGGAATGAAGAAGAGGATACGCCGGATGATCCCGGTCCGTATGGGGTGATGGGATGGCATGAGGGGGATACTTTAGTTTCGGTTTATGACAGGTATAATGCGTATGCAATTAACCTTGATGGGAAATCACAGCCAGTCATGCTGAATCATTATGATGGCCGGGTTAAAAAGCATTCTTTCAGGTATATAAGAACGGATTCGGAGGAGCGATTTATCAAAAAGGGCCAATGGATTCTGTTCAGAGTGTTTGATGAAATAACCAAGAAGTCAGCTTTATTAAAGCAATCTCCAAAAGCCTATTTGTTTGGCAGTAACCCGTTATTTGAAGACTTTACAATAAGTCAGGTAGGAAAAGCAAAAGACAGTAAGGCTGACTTTATTTATGTGAAAGAGAATTATCAGCAAAGTCCTGATATTTACGCCATCAATGAAATGGGTGAAGAGTATAAATTATCATCAATTAACCCACAACAAGAACAGTATACCTGGGGAACTTCCGAACTTTACAAATGGAAAGCCTTTACCGGAAAAATGGCAGAAGGGGTGTTGTACAAACCGGAGAACTTTGATCCCACGAAGAAATATCCACTGATCCTTTATTTCTACGAGACCCATTCCAATACTTTGCATAGTTATATTCCGCCAACGCCCACCGGCAGCCGGCTGAATATTTCCTTCTTTGTCAGTCGCGGTTATGTGGTCTTCTCCCCGGATATTCATTACACCGTCGGACATCCTGCAAAAGATTGTTACAACCATGTGGTGAGTGCGGCACAGGACCTGGGCAAACAAAAATGGATCGATGCAAAGAATATCGGTATCCAGGGTCAAAGCTGGGGTGGTATCCAGGTGGCCCAATTGGTTACGATGACAAATATGTTCAAAGCCGCCTGGGCCGGAGCACCCGTAGCCAATATGACCAGTGCCTATGGCGGTATCCGCTGGGAGAGTGGGGTGAACCGTCAGTTCCAGTATGAAAAAACACAAAGCCGCATCGGTACTACCTTATGGGAGAAACCCAATCTCTATATTGAGAATTCGCCCTTATTCCATTTGCCTAAAGTGACCACCCCGCTGGTGATCATGGCTAATGATGCAGATGGCGCCGTTCCCTGGTACCAGGGCATCGAACTTTTCACGGCCATGCGCCGTCTCGGCAAACAGGTCTGGATGCTCAACTACAACGGTGAAGCACACAATCTCCGTGAACGCAGGAATCAGAAAGATATCTCTATCCGTGAACAACAATATTTCGATTGGCTGTTAAAAGGGGAGAAGCCACCCAAGTGGATCACGGAAGGGGTGCCGGCAGTGAAGAAGGGAAAGGACTGGGGCCTGGAGTTGTCCAATTAATGAACATTGGTAATTGAGCGTTGAATATTGATCATTATCTTAAGAGAAATGCTCAATATTCAACGCTCAATGCTCAATTATCAATAAAATACACTCACCTGTATTCCCCATTTCCTATTCTCTATTTTCTATTCTCTATTTTCTATTCACCATTCCCTACTCACTGATAAACCTCACCAATCTCCTCTTCGCCACCGGTAACAAGGTTTCCTCCACCGGGAAGTCGAGTTCCGTTTCGATGGAATACACGGCAGGATTGGGCAGATCTTTACGGTTACGGATCAGTTCGGATTTAATATGTTCGTAGGTGCTGGTGAAACTGCGGATCCAGTTGTCGATGAACTGGGTCTTGATACTCCGGTATTTCTCATCATGTTTTTCAAAGATGGAAAGACGGTAGTGGTACACACGGGTGTTTTTAACATTACCCGTACTCAGAAAGAAATAGCCTTCTTTAGTGTCTAAAGGGATCAGGCCGATAGGATTGATACTGATCTTGTCTTCCACGAATTCATAGATCTCTGTACCGTTGCTGATCGTGCGTTTGATCCGGCTGGCCGAGTAATGGATGATGTTCTCCAGTTCCTGCATCAGTTCATCGTCTTCCAGCATCTGTTCATAGAACAGCTGGAGTTTTTCCATTTGCAGGCCGGTCAGTTTTTTCGGGAAATGCTCCTGCAGGTATTTCTTATTTTCCCGGAAGGCCACGATATTGTTATAGTGGAAAATGATATCGGCGAGCAGGGGGTATAGTTTGTTTTCGTTGAAGTACTTGTTCACTTCCTGCAGATAGGCAAGCAGGGTGTATTTTTTGAGTTCAAAGTCGATACGGCCTTCGGCGAACCAGGTTTCGGATAATGACTTCATATCGCGGATTTTTGTTAACCTAATTTACTAAAAAGACAGAAAAAGTACAAATGGGGTTTAACTTTAACCTGTTAAAATAAAATCAATGAAATACCTCCTGCTGATCGCCGTGTTTGCTCTTGGTGCCTGTGGTAATACCATTTATATCGTCCGGCATGCCGAAAAGGAACCGGTGCCTGCCGGTGCTACTCAGATGATGGCCAGTGATCCGCCCTTATCGGAGCCGGGTAAAGTGCGGGCCTATTCGTTACGGGAGCGGCTGCGGCATGAAAATATCCGGTTTATTTTTTCCACCAATACCACGCGGACGATCTCGACGGCGCAACCATTGAACGAAATGCTGGGGTCGACAAAGATCGAACGCTATAGCAGCAGTAAAGATTCAATGGATCTTTTTATTGCAATGCTCCGCACTCTCCGGAAAGGGAATATACTGGTGGTAGGGCATTCCAACACGATCGATGATATAGCCAACAAGCTATGTGGCAAGACGGTGGTGAAAGGGGATCTGAAGGATCATCAGTATGATAATCTGTTTGTGATCAAACGAAAAGGGAAAATATTCCGCTTTACCGGAAAAAAGTATGGGCAGTTAAGCGCCGACTAGTCCATTGCTGCCGGAACTTTCTCACCGGTTTTCTTCTTAGCATCCAGTTCAAACAGGAAGGAAAGCTGAAGGAAATTCCGTCCGGTTTCGTCATTGATCCGGTAATCAAACTGACTCATAAAGCCGATTTGCATACTGAACAATTCAGAAAATTCATAACCGGATCCGACAAAGAAGCGGTTCCTCTCAAAATAGGGGGCCCGGTTTGTAAAGAATAGTTCGTCGGAGACATTCAGATAGAAAGTGCCGGGTTCTATTTTTTTATTGTTGAGCGGGTATACCGAACTGACCCGATACCTGAAGCGATTTCGAAAACCAGTACTGGTCCACCGTTGTTCTGCCCGGTAACGATGTTCAAATTTCAGGCGTTTCTCATATTGTGACATATTGAGTTGTACCCAGGTCCTGAATTCATCATTGACTTGCGGACTTTTAAAATTTCCACCGGGCGAATAGGTGTCAAAAATTCCGAGGCCTGCAGACAAGGAAAATGTTTTACTGAATGCAAAACTGGCCCCAGCTTTTAACTCATAATAATGAAAGTCCTTATAGAAACGAAGGGAACGTAGTTGTGCCTCACCAAAAAGATTCCAGCCGGCATTCAGGTCCAGTTTTGTATTTATGATATTCCAGCTGCCTGTCTGGGCAGTGGCTGTTGATGTCAGCAACAGGAGGAAAGGGATCAGTTTGTTTCTCATCGGCTAAAAAAAACTCCGGTATTGCTCCGGAGTAAAAAATAGTTTTTAAGAGGTTCAGTATTCTCTTTCAGGATTAAAGTTTTCCAGTTCTTTTGCAACCGCCGTAAGGAAGGTTGCTCCCAGGCTGCCGTCTACGATCCGGTGATCATAGCTCATACTCAGATACATCATGTGTCGGATGGCTATGCTGTCGCCGGCAGGAGTTTCCACCACCACCGGTCTTTTCTTGATCGCGCCAACGGCGAGGATGGCCACCTGGGGCTGGTTGATGATAGGGGTGCCCATCAGGCTGCCGAAAGTACCTACATTGGTCATGGTAAATGTGCCTCCCTGGGTATCATCCGCTTTGAGTTTGCCATTTCGGGCCGCATCGGCGAGACTGTTCACCTGTTTGGATAATCCTACCAGATTGAGCTGGTCCGCATTTTTTATAACGGGTACGATCAGGTTACCGCTGGGCAGGGCAGTGGCCATGCCGACATTTATATCTTTTTTCACGATGATCCGGTCTCCGTCGAGCGAACAATTGATCAGCGGGAATTTCTTAATGCATTTAACGATCGCTTCAATGAAGATCGGGGTGAATGTGATCCTGGTGCCTTCTCTTTTTTCAAATTCCTTTTTCACTTTTTCGCGCCATTGTACGAGGTTGGTCACATCGGCTTCTGTAAAACTGGTTACGTGCGGACTGGTATGCTTACTGCGCACCATATGATCGGCGATCAGTTTGCGCATACGGTCCATTTCAATGATCTCCACATTGCCAGAGTAGGAAGTGATTGGTGATTGTTGCGAAGTGAGTGGGGACGTCTCTTTTACAACAGATACCTGATTACTGCTTACTGACTGTTGCTGATTGCCGGCTTTCCCATTTTTCTTCTCCTGCACATACTGCAGAATATCTTTCTTGGTCACGCGGCCTTCATTTCCGGTGCCGGGTAAATATTCCAGTTCGCTCATGCTGACCCCTTCACTGGCCGCTATATTGAGGACCAGGGGGGAGTAGAAGCGGTTGCCTGATGCGGGTTGCAGGGTAGAAACCGGTGATTCGAAGCTGGGCGTAACTGACTGCACATACTCTATTTCCTGTGTTTGCTTAACAGGAGCCTGGGGCTCCGGTGTTTTCTCTTTTACAGGTGCCGGTGCCGGGGTTGAGGCGGAATCTGCTCCGGTACGGATACGGGCAATGGCAGTACCGATCGGTACTACATCGTTTACCTTGAACAGGATCTCTTCAATCACACCTTCTGCAGTACTGGGCACTTCACTGTCCACTTTATCGGTGGCGATCTCCAGCACGGTTTCATCCATCTTTACAATGTCACCGGGTTGTTTGTGCCACTTCAGCACCGTGGCTTCCATGATACTTTCGCCCAGTTTTGGCATGATTAAGTCGACAATAGCCATAAATCTCTTTTGTTTATTATAACTGCAATCGCAATATTAATGATACTATCCCGGTCCCCCTCATTTACCTGCAAAAACTTCCGCTTTCGCGGTGTTTTTTTGACCGGCCAAAGATAATGATTTGGGCTAAAACGCTATCAACTGTTAGTTAAAATGAATTTGCGCAGATAATTCAGGGCATTAATGGCTGTAAGTCCGATATTCCGTTGACGGTCAAAGCGAAATTGGAGTCTGATGGCTTCTGTCTTTTCCTTATTACCAACTGCGATCCAGACCGTTCCGACCGGTTTCTCATCACTGCCGCCATCGGGCCCCATAATACCGGAAACCGCAATTGCATAATCCACGGACAGCGTATGTAAAGCTCCCTGCACCATTTGTCGTACGGTGTCTTCGCTGACAGCTCCGGCTGTTTGCAGGGTATCCGCAGCAACACCCAATACATCGGTCTTCACTTCGTTGGCATAACTGACAATGCCACCTTTATAATAAGCTGACGAACCCGGAACCGAGGTGATCAGTTGGGCGATATGTCCCCCTGTACAACTTTCAGCGGTACCCAGGGTAAGGCCTTTTGCTTTCAGGATCTTTCCAACCACCACTTCCAGTCCTTCATCCGTATCGGTGACCAGGAAATTTTTTACTTCTTCCAGCAGCCGTTCAAAAACCGGATTCAGGACTGCTTCCACTTCTTCACGGGTATTTCCTTTAGCGGTCAGGCGGAGTTTGACCATGCCATAGTTTGGCAGATAAGCCATTTTAACGGAATCGGGCAGACCGGCCTCAAAATCCATCAGCATTTCGGCCAGCATGGATTCGCCTTGTCCGGCAGTGAAGGCTGTACGGTGAATAATCACCGGGAGAGAGAATTCATTTAATAAGCGGGGTATGACCTGGTCCGTGATCAATCCTTTCATTTCATGCGGTACCCCGGGCAGGGAGATAAAGATGGTATCACGGGAAGCTATTTTCTTCCTGAACCACATACCCGGTGCCGTTCCCCTGGCATTATGCAATACCGTACATACATCCGGTACTTCGGCCTGTTTCAGGTTGCGTTCGAGTAAAGCACCCGGACGGCGGTATACATTTTCAAACAGGTTTTTAACATGGGCTTTCACGTCTTCATTCACTACTAAAGTGCCTCCGAAATATTTGCAAAGCAGTGGTTTGGTAATATCATCCGCAGTCGGACCTAATCCGCCGGTGATGATCACGATATCTGCTTCGGCTCCTTCTTCATCCAGCGCTTTCCAGATATCCTCATATACATCACCCACGGCCACCCGGCGGTGTACCCATACCCCGATCTTGTTCAGTTCCTGGGCAATAAAGGCGGAATTGGTATCGATCGTCTGCCCGATCAGCAGTTCATCGCCGATGGTAATAATGGAGGCTTTGACAGTGGCGGCACTCATTTAAGAAAGTATTAGCGGGAAATGAATTAATTTGAACCTGCCTGCCGGCAGGCAGGTGCGAAGTTATAACCAATAATGATGAAAAAAGTTGTCCTGTTACTGGCCCTGTTTTGCATATCGTGCCTGTTATCTGCCCAAACCGTTTCGGAAAAGATCCGTCATTCCTTTCAGCGATTCATGGCCGACAGTCAACTGAAGCATGCTGCGGTTTCCCTGTATATCATCGATGCAAAAACCGGGCAGCCGGTTTTTGATGTCAATTCGCAAATGGGACTGGCACCGGCTTCCACGCAGAAGATCATAACCAGTGTAACCGCTTTTGAATTGCTGGGGATGAATTTCAGGTACAAAACAGTTTTTACTGCTGATGGCAACCGGATTTTTGTCTCAGGATTTGGTGACCCGACATTCGGCAGTTGGCGATACCAACAGACAAAGCCATCTGTTTTGTTCCCTGCTATTATAAACGGGCTGCAGTCCGCCGGTATTAAAACAGCGGATGAAGTTGTTGTTTATGCACATGAAACGGAAAGCATAGTTCCCGACGGATGGATTAACGAAGATGCCGGTAATTACTATGGTGCCGGGGCGCAACTTTTTAATTTTAATGAGAATCAGTATGAACTCACCCTGATACCCGGGGACAAAGTGGGCGCCATTACAAAACTTGATACTTCGTTGACGAAAGAATGGCGGATGTATTGGAATCTATGTACCACCGGTACCCCCGGAAGCGGAGACAATGCTTATATCTATTTTGTACCCGGATCAGAATACCGGGCTATCAAAGGAACAATCCCGGCCGGTGTCAGCAGGTTTCCGATCTCCGGATCTGATCCGCAACCGTATACTACATTTTTAAAAAGCTTTCTGCCGGTTGCTGCAAATGCAGGTTTTTATAAAGGAAATCAGAAAAGGTTTGCCTATGCCCCCGTGTACCGGAATGACTCATTGGTTGTAAAAGAAGCAAAATATATTTATTATTCACCTTCTCTGGATTCCATCATCTACTGGTTCAACAAAAAAAGTATTAATCTTTACGGAGAGGCCCTGATTAAAACCATAGCACTGGAAAAGGCCAGGGTTGCTTCCACCGATAGTGGTGTCGTGATCCTTCGCCGTTTCTGGAAAGAAAAAGGCCTCGATCCCGAAGAACTGAATATGTATGATGGTTCCGGTTTATCGCCGCTCAACCGGGTGACCACCCACGCACAGGTTGAAATATTAAAATATGCCAAAGGGAGAACCTGGTTCCCCGCTTTCTATGAGGCCCTGCCTGAGTACAATGGTATGAAAATGAAAAGCGGCACCATCAGTGATGTAAAAGGCTATTGCGGCTACCATA
>CALRQQ020000036.1:0-14338 GCA_943370345.1 Chitinophaga pinensis | reverse complement strand
GTGGTACCGAACAGTACGACCCCACCGGTGGTACTGCTGTTAACGCCTTGCAGCAGGCAATATTTAATGCTATTGGTGCTGGCATCGTTGATCAGTTCGATCACACTGCCGCCGGTATTGGTATTTGAAAGTACCAGGTCGCGGGTGGATCCGGTTGCATTGACCCGCCCATCGAGTGTGACATTATCCGCGCCATTAAGATCCACTAAAGGGCCGGCCAGGTTGCCTGAAACCACTACACCCGATGCATCCGGGTAAATGGACAGACTGGTATAACTGGCACTGCCACTTCCGCTGGCATTCAGCACCGCAGTGGCGGTTTCAGTAGTACTGGCAGACAACACAACAGTCACAACCCCCTGGTGAGTACCCGCATTGACCGCATCAAAACAGGCTTTCAATGTAGTGTAAGAAGCGGTGGGTGTACCCAGTGTTGCGGATACATTTACTTGTGCGGAAGAAAAAATAAAGGCATGGATGCCAAGCAGTAAAATCGTCAGGTGTTTCATAGATGGATATTTAATTGGTGGATAAAAGCGGTTCAAAAATAAAAGTGCTGTTTGCTATAGCGACTGATTAAAATCAGGTAAAGGCTGTGAATGTGACTTTTATAGAATATAAAAATGAATAATAATAAGTTGCTTTATTTGCAGTAGTAGTTTATACCTATAAACCATATAAGCATCCTGAAAATTTTTTAAAAAAATTGTGGGGCGATCTCATAAGAGGCACTGATCAGGCTGCATACAATACGCCTGTCTGATTAAAATCAGGTGCATCAGCGTACACAGAAAACCGATTTTCGACCGCTGGAATGAAAACAGAAATGCAATTGATAGATAGCACTGAAAAGAATGAAGGATCACCCGGCACTTAACTGCTGCAGCTGACCATTGAGCAGTTGCCGGTTTCTGCAAAACGGATGAAGCTATAACCGTAGAGAATATCTATAATACATAAAGGCCGGTGATCACCGGCCTTTATGTACTGGTATTAAAAGTGCTGTCGTTTATCCCAGCTCACCGGCCTGCATCATCTTATAGATCGTGCTTTTCCCGATATCCAATGCGTTGGCGGCTGCCACCACATCATTGTTATGCTTCCTGAGATATTGTTTTATGATCTCACAGGTATACTGACGAAGGGTTTTGTTCTCGATGATGAACAGATCATCCCGTTTGCCCTGGGAGAAGGTGATATCCTCTTCCCTGATTTCGTTATGCTCACACATCACCACGGCCAGATCGATCACGGCTTTGAGTTCCCGGACATTACCCGGAAAAGGATGACGCATGAGCTTGTCACGGGCTTCTTTGCTGAACTGGATCGTACCAAGGTTATTTTCCTTCGCAAACTCATCTGCAAAATGTTTCGCCAGTAAAAGTATATCGTTGTCGCGTTCCCGCAACGGAGGTAATACGATCGGCAATCCCATGATCCGGAAATAAAGATCCTCCCGGAAATTCCCCCGCTGTACTTCCTGTGCCAGGTTCTTATGCGTGGCCGTAACCAGCCGGATATCGAGTTTGATCTTTTCATTTCCCCCGACCCGCACCACTTCCCGCTCCTGTAACACGCGCAGTAATTTACTTTGTAAACTCAGGTCCATCTCGGCTATTTCATCCAGGAAAATGGTACCACCGTTAGCCTCCTCAAATTTTCCGGCTTTACGGGCCACGGCCCCGGTGAATGCCCCTTTCTCATGACCGAATAATTCACTTTCGATCAGTTCTTTGGGAATGGCAGCCATATTCACTGCCACAAAACCGCTCTTCTTCCGGTCACTGTTATAATGAATGGCCTTGGCTACCACTTCCTTACCCGTACCGGTTTCCCCGTTGATCAGAATATTGATATTGGTCTTTACCGCTTTACCGATCAGGTTGAATACTTTTTTCAGGCTTTCACTCTGACCGATCATGGTCTTTTGAAAAGAGAATTTCTGTCCGAGTTCTTCACGCAATTGCTCCACTTCCTTCTTCAATGACTGGGTTTCCCGGATCCGGATGATCGCGTTCCAGAGCAGGTCCTTGGTAGCTTCATCCTTCACCAGGTAGTCGTTCACCCCCATCTTGAGAAGATTTACAGCTACCGCAACTTCTTCCTGCGAGCTGATCACGATCACCGGCACCTGCGGACTGACTTCCCGGATCCGCCTGAACAAATCATCCCCGGTAATATCAGGCAATGAAAAGTCGATCGTCACCAGGTCGGGTTTCAGATGCATTTTAGCCAGGCAATCCTTGCCCGATTCAAAACGGGTGACCTTATAATCCGGATTCAGGTCCAGATGATAGGCCAGGATCTCCCCATACCAGGGATCATCCTCTACTATAAATATGCTATAGGCACTCATAATTCATGCAGATAAGGAGGGTAAGATCTGTTACTCCATACAAAGTACAGATTTTATTTCAAATACAATAACTGGAATTCATTCCAATTTATGGAAAATTATTGACAATATTAGTCAATTTTAAATTGATTTTCAACTACTTAAAGAATGGCACGTCATTAGAATTACTGTGTAAAATTTATATTATTTTATGGGTGGGCAATTGTATTCGCTGGAACTGATTCAATCTATTACAAGAGGGGACACCGGGCTTATCTGCAAGCTGGTCAAGGTTTTTATGGAACAAACCCCGGAAACGGTAAGCCGGATGAAGTTGGCCTACCGTAATAATGATTTCGAAACATTAAAACTACTGGTACATAAGGTAAGACCCACTTTCGGCTATTTCGCTATCACTGAAATTGAACGGGAGTTAAAACTGATCGGCCTTCTTGCCGGGGTCGGGGTACGAAGCAGCGAACTCAAAGACGCGATATATAAATTGGAAGAGATCGCGTTGAAAGTAGTTATTCAAATGAGTGCCGATTTCCGGTTGTCCCTGCCTGCTAAAATGGCCCTGCACCTGTATGAAAACCCCAACCTCCATAGCATCACGTATACCATACCGGACCGTTAAATGAGGGATCCATTCGGAATAAACCCCGCAAAAGAGGCTTATTTTAAATTCCATGTAAGTAATATCACTTATTTTAAAATAAGCAATATAAATACATCAGGAAGAAGCTATAATATTAAAGTAAATTTATAGACAGATAACCTCTTTATAAACGGATCATGAGCCAAAGCCCGGACAAAGGTCTCCTGAATAAAATGCAATCGGCTGTGGAAATTTCCATGGATGGCATTGCCTTGCTTGACAATAATGGTGTGTATTACTACCTGAATGAAGTCCATCTCGCCATGTTCGGTTATGATAAAGAAGAGGAACTGATCGGTAAAACATGGCAGGCCGTCTACGACCAGCCGGAGATCGACCGGATCAATGCAGAAATTTTTCCCCTGCTGATGGAACAAAAAAAATGGAGGGGAGAAACCATCGGCAAAAGTAAAACCGGAAACCCGGTATACCAGGAGATCACCCTGACCGTAGTGGACGACGGTGGCATTATTTGCATATGCCGCGATATTGAACAACGCATCATCAACCGGAAACAGATCCGCATTCACGAAAAGATCATGGAGCAGTCCAACTCCATGCTGATCATCACGAACCGTAACCGGGAGATCACCTGGACCAATGAAGCTTTTTGCCGGACCACCGGTTATACCATGCAGGAAGTTCTTGGTAAAAATCCGGGGCAACTCTTACAGGGGAATAAAAGTAACAGACCCGTCATCAAAAAGTTCCGGGAATCCCTGATCGCCCGTGTACCTTATAATTGCGAATTACTCAATTATAAAAAGGACGGCACCCCGTATTGGGTGGAAATCAAATGCCAGCCCCTCTTTAATGAAAAAGGTCAGATCGAAGGATTCTTTGCCATTGAAGAAGATATCACCGAACGGAAAAGGACTGAAGCCCTGCTGGATGAAAGCAAACTCCGGCTTGAAATGGCCATTGACTCAACCGGTGCAGCCCTTTGGGACTGGGATATCATAAATAATACGGTCTATTATTCACCCACCTGGAAAAAAGGACTTGGCTATACCGAAAAGGAAATTCACTTTGACATCAATGAATGGAGCAGCCGCCTCCACCCGGATGACAAGGAAAAAACAATGTATAAGTTAGACCAATATCTGTCCGGTGCCACCTCGTCGTATGAAGCAGAATTCAGGTTACGACATAAGGACGGACATTATCTTTCTTTCCTCGACCGTGGCAAGATCACCGTAAGCGATGAACAGGGCCAACCCCTCCGGATGACAGGTATTGCCTTTAATATCAGTGAACTGAAAGAAACACAACAAAAGCTGAAAGAAAGTGAATCCCGCTGGAATGCGGCGCTGGAAGGCTCTGAGTTTGGTGTATGGGAATGGGATTTCGAAAAAAACAGTCTTTACTTCTCCCCCAAACTAAAAGAGCTGTATGGTTACCGGCCGGATGAGCTGAATCCCTCCCTGGAATTCTGGATGAACACCTGTCACCCCGACGACCTGGCTGCTTCAAAAGACGCACTGAATGACCACCTGGAAAACAAAACACTGCAGTTTCAGTCAGACAGACGGGTAATGCACCGCGACGGGCAGTACCGGTGGTTTCAGAGCAGGGGCGTTGTGATCGATCGGGATCCGCAGGGGCACCCGTTAAAAGTGGTGGGGTCGGTTGCAGACATTACTGAACGGAAAAAGATGGAAGAGGAACTGATCCTGGCAAAAAACCTCGCTGAAGCAAACGTAAAGATCAAACGCCGTTTCCTCGCCAATATCAGTCATGAGATCCGGACCCCCATGCATGCGATCATGGGCATTGCGGAGCAACTTACACGCTCCACGCTCGATGAAAAACAAGAGTACTACCTGCGCATCATCAATGATTCTGCGCGTGCATTACTCGGTATCATCAATGATGTACTGGACATCTCCAAAATAGAAGAAGGCAAACTGAAAATAGACAAAGTGGATTTCGGCATGCGGGATCTATTGTATAATGTCTTCAACCTGTTCAGCGACTCGGCGGAACAGAAAAATATCCGGTATAAACTGAACTTTGATGAACGCCTGAACCGGATTTTCTCTGGTGATCCGTCCCGGGTCAGGCAGATCCTGCTCAACGTGATCAGTAACGCCCTGAAATTTACAGAGAAAGGAACCATTTCACTCGGTTGCCGGCTGATCTCCAGGTCCGAAAAGCAATTCAACATACTATTTGAATGTACGGATACAGGCATCGGCATGAGTGATGAAATGAAGAAAAAACTGTTTGAAGATTTTACCCAGGAAGATGAAAGCTTCGAACGGAAATATGGGGGAAGCGGTCTTGGCCTGGCCATTACTAACGAACTCGTTCTACTGATGCAGGGCAGCATCAATGTAAAAAGTATAAAAGATGAAGGAACCGTCATCAGTATTGTACTTCCCTTTACCGAATCCAAAGAAATCCTGCATCCCGTTCCTCAAACCGCTGTTTCGGGTTCGGCTAAAAACAAACTGTCTGCACTCAGTGTCCTGGTGGCGGAAGACAACCAATTCAACCGTTTGTTGCTCCAGATCATGCTGGGTAATAATGAGATCAGTTATGACATGGCAGAGAATGGAATGCAGGCCGTTGAACTGGCAACAAGAAAAAATTACGACCTGATCCTGATGGATATACAAATGCCTGAAATGGACGGCATTGAAGCTACCAAAAAAATCAGGAGCCTGATCAATAAAAAACTTCCTATTATTGCAATCACAGCCAATGCCGTGGACGAAGAGCTGAAAGTCTATATGAAGGAAGGGATGACCGATTTTCTTACAAAACCCTTTGACGAACATAAACTGATCGCAAAAATAAAAGAACATATTCACTGAACCCATGAAATGAAATATATTTACGTACCCTGAACCGAATCATCGCCATGCGATTTCTGATAAGTGCTTTTTCTATAATTGTATTGATGTTACAAGGTCTGTCCCAGCCGATCGACTCACTCGAGCGGATCCTGGCACGGAAAGACCTGAGTACGGCTGATCGTATAGAGCAACTGAACCTGTTGGCCAGGGAGCTGACCTATGCGAACCCGATCCGCTCCATAGAAGTTTCCAAGCAGGCCCTCGAACTGGCGTCAAAATCTAAAAACGAAAAAGGAAAGGCCTACGCTTACCGGAATCTTGCAGGAGCCTACTCCTACTATGGCAGTTTCTACCTCACGATCGATAACATGCAGAAAGCACTGGAGATCTTTGAACGGCTGCATGATTCTGCGGGAGTCGCCAACTGCAATATTTCCCTGGGTCATACCTATCGCCGCTTACGCAACCGGCCCAACGAATTGCAATATCATAAAGCCGCCTATGATATCTTCCTACGTTTAGGTATACAGGAACGCATCGGGGTAACGGCCCATAATCTCGGGGAAACCTATTTTAATATCGGCGATTATACAAAAAGCCTCCCCCTTACAGAAAAGGCGATCCGCATCAACGACTCGCTGCATAATCTTTCTGTCTTATCGTCCTGCTATAAGGTAATGGGTAATATTCATCTGATCCGCAAGGAATATGAAAAGGCGGAAATCAATTTCCGTCAGGTTTTATCCATTTCTGACAAACTGGGAGTCAACTCACAAAAACAGGCCACGATCGAAGCCATGATCCAGCTGGCCGTATTGTATGACCAGCAACAACGTCAGGATAAAAAACTGCAGATACTGAACCAGGCGGCTGCTTTTGTAAATGAAAACAAATTAACGGATTATGTGGAACCTGTTTATATCAAACTGGTGGAAGAATATATTAAACGGAATAACCGGGAAAAAGCGCTGGAGATCATGCACGCGTACAACAGCACCCGGGATTCGCTGACCAAAATCCAACTGGAAGACAAGAACCGGCTTACCCTGGGCTTTATCCAGTTGTTTGAAATGGAGAAGAAAAATACACAGCTGGCACAGGAAAACTTGAAACAGGAAGAACGCCTCAATTCCCGTAACATAATCATGACCGGTGTTGGCATATTTACCCTGCTGCTGCTGTTATTGTTATTTCTGCTGATCCGCAATATCCGTAAACTGAAAAATACCAATGCCCTGCTGGTAAAGCAGGACAGCATTATTACATCACAAAATTCCAGACTGGCCGAACTGAATGCCACCAAAGATAAATTCTTCAGTGTGGTCTCCCACGACATGAAGGCCCCCTTGAACTCCCTCTGGTCCTTTGCCAATCTGCTGGAGGAAAAAATGGATACCCTGCAACGTGACCAGATCCTGATGCTGGTACGCGAACTCCGGCAACACCTGGAGTCCACTACCAAAATGACCGATAACCTGATGACATGGGCCAAACTCCAGATGAAAGAGATGAAAACCACCCCGGCCATCACCCCGGTAAAGGACATCGTTGCCGACATCATCAGTCTCTACCAGGAAATCGCCCAGGCCAAGGATATTAAACTGCAAATGCAGATTCCTGCAGAAGCGTCTGTTTGGGCCGACAAGAACCAGGTCAACTTTATCATCCGCAACCTGGTTAATAACGCAGTGAAATATACATCCAGAGGCGGACAGATCCTGGTCAGCGGAGAGCCGGGAAAAGACAACAAATTCATCATCAAAGTCGCGGATACAGGGAATGGTATACAGGAAGCCATCATCACCAAACTCTTTTCTGCCGAACCGATTCATAGTATGCGGGGAACGGCTGGCGAACAAGGATCGGGCCTTGGGTTAAAACTCTGCCACGAATTCACTCAGTTGAATAAAGGCTCCTTACTGGTAGCAAGTAAATCAGGCCAGGGTACCGTCTTCTCCCTCGTGCTACCCACACAACCCGAAGACCCCCTCCGGTTTACGATGCATTAACCACAAAATACACCCCCGGAGCATTTGTACCGGGAAAGCAGAGTTTTCAATACTTTTGCAGGGCCCAGGATCAGCAGTATATATGCAAAATATTGATCCTGAGATTATTAATAACGTTTTCACCGGCCCGTAACCATCCGGTACCGGCTAATACCTCAAACAATGAAATTTTACAATTTACTGATCAAATACCGTCTCTGGATTGGTCTGGTGCTGATTGCCCTCGGTGTGTATGTCAACTTCTCTTCTTCTTTCTGGCCGGCCTTCCCTTTATACCTCGTCGGGGTGATCCTGGTGGCCGGACACTTTTTCTTTGGCCCGCTGCGACTCATCCAGGAATACATGGAAAGCGGTGATATGGATGGTGCTGAAAAGATCATCAATTCAATTAAGTTTCCGAACCTGTTATACAAACCTATCCGTTCAGTCTATTTCACCCTGAAAGGGAATATCGCCATGATGAAACAGGATTTCGATGGTGCAGAAAAAATGATGAAGAAAGGATTGGACCTCGGGATGCCGATGAAAGAAGCCGAAGGGGCGAGTCTCCTGCAAATGGGCATGCTGTCCATGCAGAAGAACGATCTCAAACAAGCCGAAAGTTATATCCGGCAGGCCCTGCGCAAAGGGTTACCCGATAAAGAAAATGAAGCAGCCGCTTATCTGCAGATGTGCAGCCTGATGATGAATAAACGCGAGTTCCGGGCGGCCAAGGATTTCTTCCGCAAGACAAAAGCCCTGAAACCTACCACCCCGCAGATCGTGGATCAGATCAAACAGATCGAAAAATATATTTCCCGGATACCGGGGTAATGGAGGTTTGATTGGATGAAAAGTTTAAAGGCTGACAGCAATGTCAGCCTTTTTTTAGCTGTTGATTTAATAGTAAATTGCCATATAACTTAATAGCACCATGAAAAAAAATATATGTGTTGCCCTGCTGCTGTTCAGCACCGGACTGCTTTTTGCACAATCAGAAAAAAGCAGTTCCCTGAATCTGATCCCTGTTCCCGTATCCCTTAAACAAGGGGCGGGACAATGTACACTCCCCTACAATGCCATTATCTATTATAACGGACAGGAGGAGTCCCGAAAAATTGTGCATCAGCTGGCTGACCGCTTAAATACCGGCGGGAATCTGATCCGGATCAAAACCGGCAAATCAGATTTACCCGGTTCGATCAATTATATATTGACGAATGAGCCCGGTATTCCTGCAGAAGGATACAAGTTGGTAGTCACCCGGAAAAACATCACTTTAAAAGCCAGCCAGCCAGCGGGTTTATTTTATGGCACGCAAACCCTTTTACAACTGTTACCCGCAGCCGTAGAATTTCCGGAGCGTCAAAAACCGGTGAAAACATGGACCCTTCCTGAAGTAACCATCGAAGACCAACCGCGCTTTGGCTGGCGTGGACTGATGCTGGATGTATCCCGTCACTTTTTCACCGTGGCCCAGGTAAAAGACTATATCGATCAGATGGTAAAGTACAAATTCAACCTGCTGCATCTGCACCTTACAGATGATCAGGGCTGGCGTTTACAGATAAAAAGTTTGCCCAGACTCACTGAAATTGGTGCCTGGCGCGTGGAACGCACCGGTACTTTCGGTACTTTACCCAAACCGGAACCGGGAGAAAAAGCCACCTATGGCGGGTTCTACACGCACGAGGATATCAAAGAACTGGTCAGATATGCAGCCGACCGCTTTGTCAATATCCTGCCGGAGATCGATGTACCGGGACATAGTCTCGCTGCGATTGCTGCCTATCCTGAATTATCCTGTACCCCGGGTGAATATTATGTAAGTCCGGGTGACCGCTTCATGGTATGGCCCGGTGGTGGTCAGCATTTTTATGGACTACTGGACAATACGATCTGTCCCGCTTTCGAAAAAAACTTTGAATTCCTTGATAAGGTATTCACCGAAGTGGCCGAACTATTTCCGTTTGGTTATATCCATATGGGGGGCGATGAAACCGCCCGTAATTTCTGGGAAAAAAGTGAACCCATCAAAGCGCTGATGCAGGAAAAAGGATTGAAGAACCTGGATGAAGTGCAGAGTTACTTTGTGAAACGGGTGGAGAAGATCATCAGCAGCAAAGGTAAAAAACTGATCGGCTGGGATGAGATACTCGAAGGAGGACTCGCCCCCAATGCAGCGGTGATGAGCTGGCGGGGAATGAAAGGAGGTATTGAAGCTGCCAAACAGGGACATGAAGTGGTGATGAGTCCCACGGATTTTGCCTATATCGATTATATGCAGGGCGACGCCTCGATCGAACCTCCGGTATATGCTACATTGAGGTTGAAAAAAGCCTACCAGTTTGAACCCCTTCCGGAAGCTGTGAACCCCGCACTTATCAAAGGCGGTCAGGCCAATCTATGGACCGAACAAGTGTATAATACACGGCATCTGCAATACATGACCTGGCCACGTGGTATGGCCATCGCGGAAGCGCTCTGGAGCCCGAAAGAAAACAGGAACTGGGAGGACTTTTCAAAAAGAGTGGAGCAGCATTTCAACCGACTGGATATGGCCGGAGTAAAATATGCTCCCAGCATGTATGATCCCATCATTACAACAGAGAAAAAAGATTCCGCGACCATCACACTCAAACTGAGTACGGAGATCGATGGACTGAAGATCCATTACAGTTTCGATAATTCATTCCCGGATACCTGGTATCCGGCATATACCGAACCGTTACTGGTACCCAAAGAAGCATCCACGGTAAAACTGATCACCAGCCGCAATGGAAAACTCATCGGCCGCCTGATGGTGTTACCGGTTGCCGAATTGAAAAAGAGAGCCGGCATTAAATAAGCGCGTATGTATATGCGAAAAAAATAAGGGTATGTAAATACCCTTATTTTACAGGAAAAGACCTTTAACTATTTCATTTCTTATAACCATCAGCTTACTTTTATATCCAAGGATAAGGTCCGGTTTCTACCGGCAGGTTTAATGGTTATATGTTCAAGATTCAAAAAAACTGGTTCTCGTAACCAGTTTTTTGTTTTTATACTCTTCTGTGATGTTGGAAACGGATCAACTCCATTCTCCTGATTCGATCAGCAGTCCGGCATCCTGGTAAAGTTCGCGGATCACGGTAATAAAGGCATAGATCCTTACCTGCATCTCTTGTTCCAGTTCAGGTTGCGGGTTCCGTGTATTGGTTTCAATCCATTTCACCTCTTCATCCAGACTCCCGGCTCCCATAACATTGAGGGCAAATTTCAGCTTGTGTACCAGTTGGGCCGTCTTTGGCCAGTCTTTACGCTCCATGGAATGCTCCAGTTCCGCGATGATCTCACTGGCCGAATCCCTGAAAGACTGCAGCATCATCCCAACAAATCCACGGTTATTCTTCCCGATCCGCAAGAGATAAGAAAGATCGATCTTTACCTGTTGGGGTTCCGGAGTAACCGGTGCAGTGCCCTTCGCCGGGACAGGGTCAGGCTCCTGCGTCTTCAGGTAGGTGAAAAGCAGGTTATATAATTTTTCAGCATCAAAGGGTTTCGACAACACACCATTCATCCCCGCCTGTGAATATGACTGTTTATCCGATTCAAATGCATTGGCCGATAAAGCAATGATCGGGGTGTGGTTATTGAGGTTTGCCTTATCAGACCTGATCCGCAGCGTGGCTTCCACTCCATCCATCAAAGGCATTTGTATATCCATCAGGATCAGGTCATACTTTTCCTTTTCAGTCAACTGTACGGCTTCTTCCCCATTGCGGGCAATTTCCGGCTGCAGATCCCAGTCACGCATCATCTCTTTTACAATAAACAGATTGAGATCCAGATCCTCTACAAGCAACAGCCGGTAACCGCTGAATTGCTTTTCAGTGATCATAACAGGAGCTATTTTCGGTTTTACAACATTTTCTGCTTTCCGCAAAGGAACAGTAAAAGTGAACACAGACCCCTTACCCAGTTTACTTTCAACCTGCAGGCTTCCATTCATCAGCTCTGCAATTTCGCGGCAGATGGTCAGGCCAAGACCCGTACCCAGCATCCCCGAAGCGGCACTGAAATCCACCTGGGAGAATGGTTCAAAAATTTCACTGAGTTTATCCCCGGGTATCCCGATCCCATTGTCTTCTACCCGGAAGCAAATGCGGCTCACCTGTGCATCATCACTCACCCGGCTGATACGAAGGATGATCTTCCCGGAATGGGTGAACTTAACCGCATTGGAAAGCAGATTGCCCAATACCTGGGAAATGCGGAATGGGTCCCCTTTAAATTGTATACCCGGCTCCAGTTCACTGACGATTGAAAACTTATTATTCCGGATCGTAGCTTCACTGCTGAAGATATCCCGCAACAGATCGATCGTCTTTTGCAGGTCAAAGGGAATATCCTCCATGAGCATTTTGCCTGCAAGGATCTTTTCGATATCCAGTACATCGTTGACGATCGCAAGCAGATTCTGTGCCGACATCTTCAGTACATTGATATACCGTTGCTGCTGCTCATCCGGATCTGTTTTGGACAGGAGGTCTGCCACACCCAGGATGCCATTCATCGGAGTCCTGATCTCATGACTTACTTTGGCAAGGAAGGATTCTTTGGCCTGTGCATTCTTCTCCGATTCTATTTTGGCCCGGTAGAGGTCTTCTTCAATTCGGATCCGGTCACTGATATCCTGCCCGAATACGATCACATAGGAAGCCCCATTCTCCGGCTCAACTTTATATCCATGACATAACAGGTGGATCAGTTTACCATCCGCCCGCTGTACCGGAAGCAGCCCCTTTACATGCCCGCTCCGGCTGATATTGTCCATGTAGGTCTGCAGGGCTTCAACGGGAGCTTCGCCAAATGTCAGTTCTGCCAATGACTTACCCAGCAGGGACTGTTCGGAATAACCCAGTACCGGATTCGCTGCTGCATTCACAGAACTGATCCGGAAATCCATGTCGTGTGTCAAGATCAGTGCGGGACTGTTATTAAAGAGGTCCCTGTATTTCTTCTCACTCATCCTGATCTTCTCCTCGATCCTGCGCCGTTCGGTAATATTCAACCCATAACCGATAACCAGCTTCGGCACCCCTTGTTCATCGGGCACCGGGTAGAATTTCCGGAGATGATAGTTATGTTGACCCGTAGTATCGATCAGGTTTTCCTCCCATTCGATCTGCTTACGGGTACTGATCGCCCGGTTAAAATACTCCCGCCGTTCCTGGAAAATGGAATAAGGCTTATTGCGGAGATCACAGTAATCTTCATCCTTCTTTCCGATGATCCAATTCCGCAGCTCAGGGTCTTTGATCCCTGTGGGATTTACAAACAGGTAATGATGATCTGCATCAAATACGGCAATATCCGCCGGAATATTATTCAGGATCTCCTCATAAAAAAGTTTCTGCCTTTCCATTTCCTGGCGCTGACTGATCGTGGATTCCAGGTGCACGATCTTGATCGCACAAAGGGAAGCGATCGCCGTAAGGATGGCTAAATGTTTTTCCGTAAAAAAATTCTTCTCCGCGTGTTCGCTATCGATCACCCCGATCACTTTTCCCTCACTGATAATGGGTACGGTGATCTCCGAATAGCGGATGGCATCATCCGGTATATACCGGCTGTCAGTGGTCGTGTCGGATATGATCTCTGCTTTACCACTATTGGCAACTGAACCTACAATTCCTTTTCCCAATGGGAGCTGGATCGGATTAAGGATACGGTTCTCTTCATCGGTCTTGGCCCCCCAGGCCGCTTTCTGCTCCAGACATTGTGCTTCCTCATTCAGCAGGTAGATCACACAATCCGTAAATCCCAGCCGCCCGATACAATTCCGGGCCACATCCCATAAGATATCTTCTACAGTTTCCCGGTTATATAGCGAGGAAAGAAAATAGTTGACCGTTTGCTGAATCTCGAGTTCCTCAGTATGCGTGTGGTGAGTAATGTCCGTATAGGTCCACAGGAGCCCGGCATACACTCCTTCTTCCTCGAGTGGTATGAAATCACGGAGCAGCACTTTGCCGTCCGCCATACGAATGGTTTCACCCGTCGACCTTTTCATCTTTTCCAGCAACAACCGGATATCGGCAACAAATTCCTCGGGTCTTGAAAAAAGTGATTTCGCCTGTTCGGCGGCATTTGAACAATCAGCGCCTATCAGCTGATGCGGGGGTACCGGTATCCGGAAAAGATCACAGAAGGTCTGATTCACCAGTTTGATCCGCCGGTCAGGCGTTTCCAGTAAAATGGCCTGTTGCAGATTCTCCACAAGCATGGAAAAGGCTGAATTACTGATAAGTTCCTGGACAGAATGGGGGGTCATTGGGAACGGAAATTAAAAAATGTTTCCGCAAGTTCCATGAAATCAGCCGGGAGTATTATTTCTGGGCCCAAACGATAAGCATTAGTACTTATTTTCCATTTTCTCTTTTTAAAAACTAAGTATGAATTTCTAATTTTACTTAGACCAATTTAATTAATTATTTAAAAAACACCAATATCCCTACCACCATGAAAAGAATCAAAGTATACCTCGTAGACGACCACCGCATGATGCTTG
>CALRQQ020000035.1:0-14447 GCA_943370345.1 Chitinophaga pinensis | reverse complement strand
AAGGAGTATATCTACCAACATGGGGATATTTCGCTGTTACTGTTCTTTTATATTTCAGAAAAATAATTTTCTATACCAACCCACCCTTTTTGCTCCCCGGGGGATATTACATATGGTTGAGGACAATAAGTCCGTAAACTTGCTGTATGGGAAAAATATTTATTTATTACAGGGAGCTTCTCTCTAAGTATATCAATAATACCTGCACTCCGGCGGAGGCAGAAAAAATCCTGACTTTTTTACAAAAAAACGAATCTAATAGACTGTTAATAAAACAGTTAGGAGAGGAGTTTGACAATATAGACACACCTGTTTCACAGGTCGAAAGCTATAGTCAAAGGATTAAGGAGGTTTTGAATAAGAAACTGAATGAAGCATCTGTCGTTCAGCTTCCAAAAAGGAGATGGTCGAAAATGGCTGCTGCGGCAATTATTCTTATTCTCATCAGCTGTGGCTATTTACTCATTAATCAATTCTCTGAAAAGAAGGACTTAGCAAGTAAAGAGGATATTAGCTTGCGATATAAGAATGATATTAAGCCGGGTGGTGAAAATGCAATTTTGGTTTTGGCCAATGGGGAAAAAATTGCATTAGATAGTGCTACAAACGGCGCCCTTGCCGAGCAGGGCGGTATCAATGTAGTAAAATTGAATAATGGCCAACTAACCTATACGACAGCTTCTGATGGCAATGCTGTTAACTCAGAAGTGCTTTACAATAATATCATAACACCCCGAGGCGGGCAATATAAAATTATATTATCAGACGGAACAGCCGTATGGCTAAATGCTTCTTCCTCAATGCGTTTCCCCGCTTCATTTATAGGAAAGGAAAGAAGAGTGGAAATTACAGGTGAAGCATATTTTGAAGTTAAAAAGAACACTGCAAAGCCATTTATTGTAAAAATAAATGGGGAGGCAGAGGTAGAAGTGCTGGGAACAGATTTTAATATAATGGCTTATGATGACGAAGCAGTAATGAAAACGACTTTGCTTGAAGGGGCCATTAATATTAAAAGTGCAAATGAAGTTAAACAATTGAAACCCGGACAGCAGGCACAGGTGGGCGAGGGGAAAATAAAGGTTTTCAATGATGCTGATATCAATCAAGCCATAGCCTGGAAAAATGGTTTGTTTGATTTTAATGATGATGAAATTGTCGATATCATGCGGCAATTATCCCGTTGGTATGATATTGATGTTCATTATGATGGAGTGATACCTGAAGGACATTATGTAGGCACAATCCGTAGGAAAGAGAATATATCAGAAGTCTTAAAGATGCTCGAGTTTGCCGGTGATATTCGTTTTAAGATAGATGGCAGGAGAGTAATTGTAAAAAAGGGAAAATAAAAACCAGTTACTATTTAAATGAATCCTGAAAAACCGCCCCGGCTGTTACCCGGAGCGGAAGCTTGTTCAGGTGAATCAAACAATATTTACATCTTCAGATAAGTACCTAAACGATACAAATTTATGCAAATTGAAATTAACCGCCCTGGAATTTTCAGGGCACAATTCATACGAGTTATGAAATTAACTGTTGTTTTTTTGTTAGTCGCTTTGCTGCAGGTTTCTGCAAAAGGGATTTCACAACAAGTAACATTAGATTTGAAAAATGTTACACTTGACAAAGTTTTTAAGGAGATTAAAAAGCAAAGCGGGTATTTGTTTTTGTATAAGACAGAGGAGTTGAGAAAAGTAGGTAACGTTAGTGTAAATGTTCAGAAAGTAAGTATAGAAGAAGCGATTACACAAGCCCTTTCTTCAACAAATTTTGGGTATAAAATTGTTGACAAAACAATTATTCTTGAACCCAAACCTTCTTTTTCCCAACTTATTGTAAAACAAGATATTACGCCTGAAAGCCCTCCTCCTTATATTGATATTTCGGGAACAGTAGCAGATGAAAGGGGAAATCCTATAATCGGGGCATCAATACTTATTAAGGGAACTAACCGGGGTACTATTAGTGACGCAAATGGCCGATTCAGAATATCAGTTAATGCGGTAGATAAATTATTGGTAATCTCTAGTGTTGGCTTTGAAACAAAAGAAATTGATATTCAGAGCTTACCAACCCCCATTGTAATAGTATTAAAGAGTGCTGAAGTTAAATTAGATGATGTCGTTATTGTAGGATATGGCACTCAAAAAAAGATTTCCGTTACTGGAGCAATATCATCAGTAAAGCCTAATGAAATTTTAAGATCACCAGTTTCGAGTGTAGCCAATGCGCTTGCTGGCCGGGCACCTGGTGTTATTACTGTACAACGTGGTGGAGAACCTGGCCGGGATATAGCTGACATATTTATTCGTGGGGTAGGCACTTTTGCAGGAGGCACAAGTGCAAAGCCGCTGGTATTGGTGGATGGGGTTGAGCGAAGTCTTGATGGCATTGATCCATACACGATTGAATCGTTCAATATATTAAAAGATGCTTCAGCTACTGCTGTTTTTGGTGTACGTGGAGCAAATGGTGTAATTATAATTACAACGAAGACCGGACAAGCAGGAAAACCTCAGTTTACTTTTTCCAGCAACCTCGCCTGGCAAAATCCAATCAGGTTGCCAAAGTTGATAGGTGCGGTTGACTATGCATTACTGCGAAACGAAGCGGAAGTAAATGATCAGAATAATCCCAATGCCCGAAAGTTCAGTGATTATGATATTGAACGGTATCGAATGGGGGATGATCCGTATTTCCATCCTGATATAGATTGGATGGATTATATGCTGAACAAAAGTGCCCCACAGCAACAGTATAATCTAAATATGAGTGGAGGAACATCGGATGCCAAATATTTTGTTTCGCTCGGCTACCTGAATCAGGATGGGGCCTATAAGCTGGGAAAATTGTTTGATAATTTTAATGCAAATCCGAATTTTAAACGTTACAATATCAGGGCTAATTTCGATTTCAACCTTACAAAAGAATTGAGCATATATGTAAAAGCTTCGGCCGAAATGCAAAACTCGAATTACAGCGGTAGCGCCACGAGTGATATTTTTGGAACCATTTTATCGGCCAACCCCATCATGACCCCGGTTTTGTATGATAATAAAATCATACGGAACGTGGATGGTTTACAACAATGGAATATTTCCAACACACCTTTATATCAGATGCTGTTTTTTGGGTATAACAGTAATTTCAGCAGCAGGCTGAATATGAATATTGGAGGCCGTTATAAACTGGACCGCGTGACCAAAGGACTTTCCATTAGGGGTATGACTGCTTATGATAGTTATTATCTTCAAAGGATAGCCCGAAATAAACAAATACCGTTATGGGATTTAAGGCGTAACCCGGCAGCTACAACTTTTCAGGATTCAATTGTCCCCATACCCGTTGTAAACGCCTTTGAAGGACCAGTGACTTTTGGCAGCGAAACCTTTACAAAAAACCGTAAGTTCTATGTGGAAGCAGCCATAGAATACAACCGCACTTTTGCCCGACATACTTTTACTGGCCTGTTGTTGGGTACAGCAGAAAGGCTATATGACGGCAACAACCAACTGCCATTTAATTATCTCGGCTTAGTAGGTCGTGCAACTTACAATTATGATAATCGCTATTTTCTTGACATAAATGTGGGCTACAATGGTTCAGAGAACTTCGCCGTTGGTAAACAGTTCGGTTTCTTTCCGTCTTTTTCAGCAAGTTATCTAATGAGTAATGAGAAATTTTTCTCAGAAAAGGGTGTACTTACCTACTTGAAATTGCGAGGGTCCTATGGATTAGTAGGAAACGATAAAATTGGGGGTAATCGCTTTCTGTTTACTCCTTCTTCCTTTGTAAGTGGAAACCAATATTTTCTTGGATTAGCTAATACACCATTAACCGGTTACCGCGAGGGCACCATTGGCAATCCTGGTGTAACATGGGAAAAAGCGAAAAAATTAAATGTAGGAGCTGATTTTAAATTCTTTAATGATAAACTTACACTGACTGCCGATGTATTTATGGAAAGACGTGAAGGAATATTATGGAATCTCAATATTCCCGTAACATTTGGAGCTCCTGGGTTGGTGGCACCTTACAATATTGGAGTAGCGGAAAATAAAGGGTATGAACTGGAATTGGGATACAAAAGTACTATTAAGCCAAACCGACTCTACTATTTCGGAAATGCCAACTTCACTTTTGCCCGTAACAAAATAGTTTATTTTGATGAAATACCTCAGCCTTTTCCGGGGCTAGCTGCAACTGGAAACAGGATTGGTCAACCCAAGGGGCTTCGTGCTCTTGGGATATATAATACCCTTGAAGAGATTAATGACCCTTATCGGCCAAAATCTGCCTGGGAAGGTGCTGGTTTGAAACCGGGTGACATCAGGTATGCTGATATAAACGGAGATGGACTTATTAATGATAACGATCGTGTAAACATAGGCAACCCTAATATTCCCGAAATAGTTTATGGTACAACGCTGGGCATTGGTTGGAATGGCTTTGAACTATCGGCATTTTTCCAGGGAGCAGGGAATGTATCTACTTATCTATCAGGCGAAGCAGCGTGGCCTTTTATTGCAGGCACAAAAACTGCGTTTGAAAGGACAAAAGAAAGTTGGTCTCAGGAGCGTTATGATAAAGGAAGTGAAATATCCATGCCCCGGCTAACAGCAGCACCAGATGCAAACAGGCACAATTACAGGGTTTCCTCTTTTTGGATACAGGATGCTTCATATCTGCGTTTAAAAACGGTAGAAATAGCATATACTTTCAATGTGAAACTTATTAACCGTTTTGGAATAAAATCGCTCCGGGTATATGCCAACGGACAGAATCTGTTTACCTGGACTACGATGCCCTATTTTGATCCTGAAATCGCAAGTTCAAACGGTGCGGTATATCCAATGATGCGGGTCTTAAATGCTGGGATAAATCTCCAATTCTAAAACCTGAAACAGATTGGATTTCAAAATATAAAATTAAATGCTATGAAGTTTAATAAATATCTTCTTATTCCGATTATTACGATAACCAGTATTTGGTTAATCAGTTTAACGTCCTGCAAAAAATTTTTGGAACAGCCAAGTGGTAGTATCATTACAGTAGATTCTGTATTTAACACTCCTGACAATGCCATGAGAGCTTTATGGCAAACCTATGCTACCTGTGTGGTAAATGGCTTTATTACCGGCGATGGCGGATCCGGGTTATCAGATGCCGGAACTGTTGATGGTTTTTTACTGGCCGCATCAGACGAAGGCGATCAGTTTGGAGTAGGTGGCAGGGCTAATGCATTCAATGCAGGTACGTGGAATGCAACAAATACAGATGAGTTTTCAATTTCCAGGGTACAACTGGGTATGCGGAATGCAAATATATTCTTAGAAAATGTTGACAAAGTACCATTTACAAATACCGGTGTATTTAACTGGACTCCTGAATTAAAAGCACAAACAATAGCAGAAGTTAAAGTACTGCGGGCTATGATGCACTATGAAATGATG
This sequence comes from Chitinophaga pinensis, assembly GCA_943370345.1. Classification (GTDB taxonomy): domain Bacteria; phylum Bacteroidota; class Bacteroidia; order Chitinophagales; family Chitinophagaceae; genus JJ008. The sequence goes on along the minus strand of CALRQQ020000035.1, from coordinate 8,988 downwards.
ATCAGATTTGGGGGTATTCCTATTTCTGACCAGGTACCCAAAGTTTCTATTGTTGATCAGGGAGGAATCAGTAGTGCAATCGTAACACCTTCGGCAAGGCGTCGAAGTTTGAAAAGTACAATAGATTTTATTGTAAAATCTTGTGATGAGGCAGCCGCAAGTTTACCTAATGCTTATCCCGCAAGCGACATTGGCAGAATACACAAAGGCGCAGCCCTTTGTTTAAAAGCAGTGACACTTTTATATGCTGCTAGTCCGTTAGTAAATACAAATACCCCCCCCGTTTCATTTAGTGGCAACGATAGCTTGTTATGCCTTGGATCCACAGACCCTAACAGGTGGATTGAAGCAGCTGCGGCTAACAAAGCTGTAATTGACTGGTCAGTAGCCAATGGATATGCTTTGTTAGATGATGCCTCATTGGGTAAAAGCGAAAGTTATAATTATGCAACAGGTGCCGCACTAGATCCACGTAACAGAGAAATTATTTTATACGATAAATCACACGGACAGCAGGCAGGTGGTGCCAATGTTGTACGCTGGGGTTGCCCGATATACTTTAGCTGGGGAAATACAGTAATGGCTTTACCAATCAATTTTATTACTAAAACCTATCGTGATGTAAATGGAAATGATATCAGCATACCAACTGATGGAACATTCCCGCAATTTAAAGCTATAATGAAGCGAATGGAACCACGGTTTCAGGCAGTTGCCTGGTGGCCCGGGTCTGCATATACTAATACCGGACTTATGCCTGCGCAGGGCGGTGCCGATACGGCAAAGTTTTTATATAAGCAAGGGGGCATTACCGGCAATTTTGTTCAAGTTGGTGCGGGATCCGCTCTTATTGGTAATGGCGTTCCCAACGGCATACATCAAAAGAAATTTATCAATCTTGTAAATCAGATCAACGGAAACATTAATGCCTATTGGCCAATTTTCCGACTGGCGGAATTCTATTTGAACTATGCAGAGGCTTTAAATGAAATAAACCCAGGTAACACTGAAATATATACTGCTTTAAACCTAATCAGGATTCGGGGAGGTTTGCCAGTGCTTGCTCCTGGTAATGCTACTTACAATGATATCTTCGGTAACCAGGTGAAAACCCGGGATTATATACGCAGGGAAAGGGCTGTTGAATTATATGGCGAGGAACATCGGTTTTTTGATGTAAGACGATGGAAAATTGCCGGAGATGATGGTGTGATGAGGGGGCAATTTTTCCGCAACTTCTTATATCAAAACAGCGCAACCGCTTATATAAATCCTACCACCACTATGACACCAGCCCAACGATTTGCCAATGATAATACACTGTCCTATAAAATTGAGCCATTTGAAACCAGGGTCTGGGAAGATAAGATGTATTTTTTCCCATTCCCTCAAAGTGAAGTGAACAGGGGATTTCTTATTCAAAATCCTGGTTGGTAATATTCGATTACAACTTAAAATTTACAGAGATGATACTTATACGAACTCAATATTTACGTTTCACTTTTATTATAGTGGCTTTTACGGCTTTTTCATTTAATGGTCTATCGCAACAAAATCCGGATAACCAAACTCCCGACACAACAGATCATAAAGAGGGCACTGCAGACAAAAGTTTTTTGTATAAAAAAATAAATACTGCCTTTGGTAAACCACAGAACAGAAGTGTAATTACAGCTTCCACTTCTTCAGTTAGTGGTGAAGTGCTGAAAAAATTTAATACTCCGAATTTGGGAAATACCCTTTTTGGACAGCTAAGCGGGTTAAATGTAACTCAAACAGGTAGTGCTCCGGGGAATAATGATAATCCCGGACTTTCCCTGAGGGGAAGGCAAACCTTTCAGGACAATGGGGTTATGGTTTTGGTTGATGGTTTTGAAACAAACTGGAGCACCCTTATGCCTGATGAAATTGAAAGCGTAACAGTATTGAAAGATGCAGCAGCTCTTGCATTATATGGAGCCGATGGAGCGAATGGAGTTATTCTGATCACCACTAAAAGGGGGTATGATTCTAAAAAAACAATGGTTCAGTTTACCAGTCGTTTTGGCGTACATTCAGCAACGGTATTGCCGGAATTTCTTGGCAATGGTGATTATGCTGAACTGTTTAATATAGGTATGATCAGTGATGGTAAATCAATCAGCAGCGGGATTTTTAAAACAGATTCCATAGTAAATTTTTATAAATCAGGGCAATACCCTTACCTGTATCCGAATGTTGACTGGCAGGAGGAAATGTTAAAGAACAATTCACTGAGCCAGGATTATTCACTGACTTTTTCTGGTGGCAAACCGGATGCAAAATATTTCGTAGCACTTGGATATGCCAATTATCAGGGCATTTATGGCAATACGGAAAAAAGAAGAACTACGAATTCAAATTTTGATTTGAAAAGGTTTAACCTCAGAGCCAATTTTGATGTAAATATTACCAAGTTCCTCATGGCCCAGGTTAATTTCAGGGGAATATTATTAGAAAAGAATTTCCCCAATGCAGCAGAAAATACGTTATGGAGAACAATGGCACTGTTTAATCCTTTTGCAGTTAAAACAGCAGACGGAAAATGGGGTGGTACACAAGGCTATGCTGATAATCCGGTGGCAACCATTTTGCAAAGAGGGTATCAGTCAATCAATGACAGAACAGTTGATGCTAATGTTAAATTAATCGGGAAACTTGATGTCATTGCAAAAGGATTACAGGCTTTTGGGCAGCTCAACTTCAGCAACTTTTTTTTCGATACGTATAATAAAACAAGGGGTAATGCTTATGATGAATTAATTCCCCGGCTCGATCTGATTATTCCCGGAACCACGCCTCCCGGTACAATACCGTATGATATAATCACCCGGGGCTCCACCGATAATAATTTTGCAATAACACAAGGCAGCGGAACACAATTCAACAGAACAAATATACTCGCAGGTCTGGAATACGATAGGAATTTTAATAAGAGTACAATTTATGCATCTGCAATTTATTTCCAGGAAGCTTACCGGGCTGCTGGAAACGACCTGCCATATGCGAAACAAAGAGTAATGGGTCGAATCAGTTATAGCTATAATTCAAAATATATGGCTGAAATTGGTTATTCTTATAGCGGTTCTGAAAATTTTCAGAAGGGTAATCGTTTCGGATTCTTTCCAAGTATTTCAGCAGGATGGGTGCTGAGCAAGGAGAAATTCATGTCTAATATCAAGGCAGTCAATCTGTTTAAGATCCGGGGTTCAGTTGGCTTACTGGGTAATGACAATGTGGGAAATTCGGGCAGGTTTATCTTCAATCAATTTTATGCCGGATCAGGCAATTACCTCATTGGAAATGCTCTTGGCATAAATGCCGGCACATACACCCAGGGAAACCTTGCTAATAAAGAGGTAACCTGGGAAAAAGCGTTACGTACAAACATTGGCCTAGATGCCATTTTATTTAACAAACTAAGTGTTTCTCTGGACTACTTCTTCGAGAACAGGAAAGATATTTTCCTAAACCCTTCCAGTTATATTCCTTCTTTAATGGGAGCAACATTTAATAATGTCAATAAGGGAAAAACAAAAAGTAATGGCGGCGAGATAGAACTTGTTTACAATGAAAAAGTTGGCAAAGTCGGTTTTTATATTGGCGGAAATGTTTCGTATGCAACCAACCAGATTGTAGATATTGCAGAACCTGTTCCTGCAGCACCTTACCTCTATGCAAAAGGTAACCCAATCAATCAACCATTCGTCTTAACAGCTATTGGGTTTTTTAAGGATAATGCTGACATTGCTGCAAGTCCACAGCAGTTATTTGGTACGGTTCGCCCCGGAGATATCAAATATAAAGACCAGAATAATGACGGTTTCATCGATAATAATGACCGAACCCCCATTGGTTACACCTCTTTGCCCGAACTGTTTTATGGCATCAATGCAGGAGGCGATGTAGCCGGGTTTGATTTTAATATTTTCTTTCAGGGTGCTGCTCATAGATCCGTTTCTCTCTTGGATAATAGTAACATCATTCCTTTTTTAAATGGTGGTGTTAAGCCAACACAGTGGGTGAAAGATAATTACTGGACTCCCGAAAGAGGAGATGCTGCGAAGTTTCCGAGGTTGACAACCGAACAGAATGAGAATAATTACAGGGCCTCCACCTTATGGCAGCGCGATGGATCATTTATCAGGTTGCGAAATCTTGAAATAGGGTACACCCTGCCTGAAAGTATTACAAGAAAAGCAAAAATCAATGGTGTAAGATTTTATTTGAGTGGAAACAACCTCTTTACCTGGGATAAGATTGATGAAATAAATGTAGATCCTGAAGTAATGAACATGTTTATACATCCGGCTCTGCGGAGTTTAAATTTTGGGTTCACATTAAAATTTTAATAATTGTTTAATCTATTCCAATAACAGATTAATAGCCAGATTATGAAAAAATATTTTGTTTTTGTATTTCTTTTAACAGGTATTATTATCCAGTCCTGTAAAAAAGATTTTCTTGATACTCAGCTTCAGTCGGGTTTTGATGAGGAATTATTTCTTAACTCAGGACCGGATAATCTGAAAGCTTTTGGTATGGGGGTGTACAATTATTTGCCACAGTTTAATCGTTACGGAGGTAATGCATTACTGGCTGCCGGTTGTGACGAAGCAGATTTTGCATTGTTTGGAAACATACAGCGCTTTAATACTGGTGCCTGGGATCCTTTTACTAATCCCGATGACGTATGGGCAACTTACTACAGGGCAATCCGACACGCAAACTTGTTTCTGGAAAAGACTATAGAATTTAGAAAATTATTGGTAGTTGATACTATAAATAATAAAGCCAAATATATACTTGATGTAGATGATTTTATTAAGCTTCGGGCTGAAGTCAGGTTTCTTCGTGCATATTATTATATGGAATTAATTAAGCGATATGGAGGTGTGCCCATAGTAACTACTGTACTTACAGAACAGGAAGCAACACAAGTAAAAAGAGCCACTTATGACGAATGCACCAATTTTATTGTAACCGAATGTGATGCCGCATATCAGGATCTTACTAATCATTACATTAACTATGGTATACCTCCGGGAACTTCGGTTGGCAGAGGCGATGCAGGTACAGATAATAACCGCTTGGGCAGGGTTGAAAAGCCAGCGGCAGTTGCTTTAAAGTTAAGAGCATTATTGTATGCTGCAAGTCCGCTGAATAACCCCGGGAATATTTTATCTAAGTGGGAGCTGGCTGCAGCAGCAGGTCAGCAACTCTTTAGTGATCCTAATTGTGCCCATGTTAATTTTTTGAATGCTAATTATAAAGATCTATTTATGGCGCAAAACACCACAAATAATCTTACACCACGTAAAGGGGCCAATTCAGGTATTATTTTAACACGACCTTATCAGTTAAACACAAACATATTTGAAAGGGCCAACTATCCCGTTGGGATGACTAACGGTGGTGAAGGCGCAACCTGCCCTTCGCAAAATCTTGTTGATGCATTTGAAATGCGAACAACTGGTAAACCAATAACAGATCCTGCATCCGGGTATGATCCACTTAATCCTTATGCCAACAGAGACCAACGCCTGGCATGGATTGTTGTAGTCAATGGTTCAACTATGGGATTAAATAATAGTAATGTAGTTCGGACTGTTCAATCATACCAGGGTGGTGTGGATGGTATTGGAGCCAAATCAGGAGCAACTACCACCGGATATTATCTGCGTAAAATGTGTGTGGAGAATTACAATATCACACTTGCTGGTAACAGAGCAAAAGCATGGGTACTGATGCGTTATGCCGAAGTGCTGCTGAATTTTGCTGAAGCAATGAATGAAGCATTCGGACCTGAGGCAAAACCCACATTGGCTGGAGTTCCTGCTACCAGGTCTGCCCGTGAAGCTGTGAACCTAGTAAGGGTAAGGGCAGGATTGCCAGCATTGGCAGCAGGTATTTCACAAGCTGAATTGAGGGATAGGATCCGCAATGAAAGAAGGGTGGAACTGGCTTTTGAAGAACACCGTTTTTTTGATGTTCGTCGCTGGAAAATTGCTGAACAATCAGAGAATGTTCCATTAAAAGGTATGCAGGTGACACAAGCCACTCCCGGAGTTTTCAGTTACCAAATATTTACGGTTGAAGCAAGGTCATTTAATCCTAAAATGTACTACTATCCAATTCCATTTAGCGAAATTTCTAAAAGTGGCGGAATGATAACACAGAATCCCGGCTGGTAGATAATTGCTTCCGGTGAACTATCAGGTCAGTTTAAAAATTGGGTATGAGAATGAAGATTAATATTATTTTATTTGGTGCCATATTTTTGCTGGCTTCCTGCAAAAGGAAAATCGATGATGTTCCTGCTGCAACAGGGCCTTCCATTGCCAGCTTTTCACCATCCTCCGGAATTACCGGCACAGATGTGACAGTTACAGGTGCAAATTTTGGACCTTCGGCCAGTTATAATCTGGTATCGATAGGTGGTTTCAATGTGGTTCCAACTACCGCTACAACTACCCAATTAACATTTAAGATTCCAACCGGTATTGCAGCGGGAAGTTTCAAAATATCAGTGAAAGTTGGTGGGTTAACTGCAACATCTGCACAGGATTTTACAGTAACTGCCGGAGGTGGGGGTGGTGGGTTTATATCAACAGCGGTTGTTCCTATTACAGAAAATATTGTAAATACATGTTTTGATGGAATGGGGAAAAGGGATATTCACCCCCGTTTATTATTTTCTGCTGAAGATATCTTGCAGATCAAGAACAATGCGACGACTGACCTGTTTGCCAAAGCTACCTATGATGATATCATAGCTAAAGCTAATACAGCCTTATCAGCCCCACTATTGACCTACGGGCTTGATGCCGCGGGTCTTCGTATCAGCAATATTCATACCTTTTGTAATGATCGGTTACCCTATCTTGTACTGGCCTATCAGTTTACAAGAGATAGCAGGTATGCGTTGCGTTGTTGGGAGCAATTAGATGCCATGTGTTCATGGCCCGATTGGGGGGCCAACCGACATTTTCTTGATGCAGGAATTGCCGCCAAAGGAGTGGCTATTGCATATGATGGCTTATATGATTATTTGACACCCACACAAAGAAGCAGGTTGGCGACTGCAGTTCGTAATTTTGTATTACAGCCGGGTAAAACGCAAATTGAAACCAATACCGGTGTCTGGAAATGGTATTTAAGTAATGATAATTGGAATGGCATTTGCCACGGAGGTATGATTATGGCCGCCCTTGCTACTTATGAAACAGATGCGTCTTTTAATAGTAAGGTAATTTCACTTGCGGCCAATGGCATTCTTCCTTACATGCAGTCACTGGGTCCGGATGGTGCCAGTGAAGAAGGTATGTCTTACTGGAGTTATGGATTGAGTAACACTTTCCTTGCTTTTGAGAGTTTAAAGCGTTGTCTTAGTACTACGTACGGCCTTGCGGATCAATCCGGTTTTACAAAAACAGGCTGGTTTCCTTACCTTATGTCAGGACCTGTTGGTACTGCTTCCCTTGGGGATGATTATTTATATGTAGGTAAAAGCAATAAATTTTTATCTTATTTCTGGTTTTCAAAATACGCAAGAAATGCAGATATGGCAAAAACTCATTACGACGCCTGTATATCTGTAAATGCTGCTGATGTTGTAAAAATGAACGGATGGACTGATTTGTTGTTTTATGATAAGGATCTTGCTAGTTCAGGAAGCTCTGCTGTTTTCCCATTAGATGGATATTTGAGAGGCATAGAATATATGTATCTGAAGGAAAGCAACAATAATGATAATGCACTGTATGTAGGCATGCATGGTGGCGATAATAATGCAAGCCATGGCCATCTTGATGCAGGTAGCTTTTTTATACAGGCATTAGGTGAAACATGGGCACAAGGCAATCTTGGTTTAGAATCACCTTACCCATCTGATTATTTTACTATTACTGCGCCCTCTTACACAACAACTCCAACCAATATTGCAACAACAAGGGGACGCTTCTATTATTACCGGGTTAAAACCGAAGGTAAAAACTCCCTTGTTTTTAACCCAGATGCAAGGCCTGAGCAAAACCCATCCGGGGTTGCAACGGTAGTTTCAAAAGCTAATGATGGTACAGGAGGGTACCATATTATAGATTTGACCAGTGTTTACACAAGAGACGTTTCTGCTTATAAAAGGGGTATTAAGTTAAACAGGAGCAATGGCGTTATTACTGTGCAGGATGAATTCGCGCCAAATACTACATCAACGGTTTACTGGCTGATGCATAGTCCCGCAACAGATGGACTGCTGATAAGCGCCAATGGCAAAACGGCGACCATGACTAAAAACGGGAAAACCTATTACGCAGTTATCAGTTCACCTGCAAATGCTGTATTTGAGAAGGTAGATCGGTCTGCTACTCAGATCAATTATCTCAGCGAAACGGCCCCCATATTTTCTGGTATTATGACCGGCAAAAACTCACCTAATCAATGGTATGGAAAATTGCAAATTAAGATGAACGGCTTGCCGGCTTTATCTCCCGTTACTGTCAGGGTGGATTTTGTTAAATCTGTTTCAGCAGCTATACCGCCACTGGCAGCATTAAACAGTTGGACAACTTCAAATTAATGTAGCCCCGATCAATTAGCCGAACCTGTTAGATGATGAATGCTTTACAACAAATAATGAACAGCAGGTTATCCCAGGCAAAACTGGTTCTGATCAGGATGTCGGGTCAAGCATTTTTTTTAGCACTTCTCTTAGTTAGCAGCAGTATAAGCAGATCACAGCAATCAAACAAAGGACTGGCTTCCCCGGAACTACCGGGGAGCCGGCCTTTGAATGTTATTTATATTCTAGCTGATGATCACCGGTACGATTTTATGGGGTTTACCGGCAAGGTTCCGGGGCTGCAAACACCGAATATGGATAAACTGGCCCGGGAAGGAGTATGGGTCAGGAATGCGACAGTAACTACTACTTTATGTTCTCCATCCCGTGCCAGTATACTTACCGGGCAA
>CALRQQ020000034.1:0-14640 GCA_943370345.1 Chitinophaga pinensis | reverse complement strand
CTCTACGATACGTGGGGATAGTGCAAAATCCTTTTGCATATCGGCAGTGATCTCGATATGTTCCACCAGGGTACTGTACCCTGTAAAGGAAACTTCCACCACATGGTGACCCGGAGGTATATTGGTCAGCTGGTAGAAACCGTTCTGATCACTGGTCGTTCCGATCTTATCATCGGTAAAATAAATACTGGCCCCAGCCAGGGTTTCACCGGTCTTACTATCGGTAATCTTCCCGGTCAGTTTTACTTTAAGGTCTTCAATGGCAGCGATGCGCTCAGCAGTTCCGATCAGGTTGTACTGTGCAAAAACGGATGACCAGAGAAATATTGCCCCCAAAAAAAAGGTCAGTTTCTGTTTCATATTTTGTAACTCTGTTGCAAATATAAAATGCAACAACGTTTCATACAAATAAATTTTTGAACCGGAAAAAACTGCCGGCTTTCGAAAAAACTGAATTACGAAAACGCCAAACTTTTCTTATTTTACTGGCTGTCAAACAAAATCATATGCGGAAGAAACTGATATCCGGTGCGGCTATATTCTCAACCGGGCTTTTATTCTTTGCCTGTAACAAAAAGGACAGTCCGGCCAACCCCTGTCTTGGGGTGAGTTATGATATTCAGTTCTTCAAAACAGAATCCGTAGGTACCGCCAACAATGGTTCCCTGACCATTACCTCTCCGGTGGGAGATACCATCAGTTACCAGCTCAATAGTGCGGCCTTTCAGTCCTCCCCTATCTTTTCGAACCTGGCCCCGGGTGACTATCGCATCATTGTAAAAAATCAAAAAGGCTGTACCGACACCACGCAGGTGACGGTGTTTAATTATGGTCCCAAATATGCGCTGGTAAAACAACTGGTCGCCGGCACCAGTGGTATTGGCGGTTATTGTGGTCCCTGTCATCTCAATGGTGCTGTAAATGGCGGAAAGAATTTTGATACCGATGCCAGTATAGTGGCCAGCTGGGACAGGATCAAGGCTCGTGCGGTAGATGGATTGCCCAGTTTTATGCCAGCCTCTCCGAACAGTCCCCTGACCATTGCTGATCGCCAGAAAATAACGGATTGGGTGAATGCGGGTCACCGGCAAACTGACTAAAAATGTACGAAGTCAGCAGTACGACTGACGTACTTTGAAGTATTCGTTCGCAGAACAGGCTTTTTACTCCCGACGCCCGTCTGGATCTACCTGACCTTCATCATCGCTCTCACCTGTTGCGTTACGCCGTTCTGGAATCGCGCATAGTAGATACCGGTAGGTAATCCTTCGCTGTTGAAGTCGAGGGTATAGGTGCCTGCGGTATACTCACGGTCGGTGAGTATCCGGATCACACGGCCCAGGGTATCGATGATCTGAATAAACGTATGTCCCCCGGCAGTAGTGAATCTGATCGTTGTACTGCTGGTGAACGGGTTGGGTGAGTTGGTGATCATCACATCACCTGAAGCAGGAGGCGGTGGAGTGATACCGCTGCAGGCGCCGGCCCTGATGATTGAGAGGCTTTGGAGCTGACTGTTGATATTGGGAGGGAATAACGAATCAACAACGGTCTTATCCAGGCAGAACCATTTCTCCAGCAGCGTGGAATAGATGCTGCGAAAGTCGTATTGCATCGGGATATTATCATTCACTGTAGCATTAGTGGGTATCGTTGGATTGACCCCCAGCATACCCGACTCAATATTGCTGCCGAATAAAAACATCGGTGCGGCGGCCCCGTGATCGGTACCGGTACTGGAATTGGATTTGATCCGGCGTCCGAATTCACTATAGGTCATCCCCACTACCCTGTCTTCGACATTCTGAAATTTCAGGTCATCCTGGAACGCTTTGATAGCATCGGAAACCCGTTGCAGTAATGTAGCATGGTTACCGGTAGTTGTATCCGTTGCTCCCACCTGTACCGAGTGTGTATCAAAGCCACCGAAACTCACCATGTATACTCTTGTTTTCAGTCCGCCGGCAATCAGCCTGGCCACGATCTTCAACTGGTCAGCGAGTGAATTACCTGTAGGGTATGTTACCTGCTGGGTAATGGCATTCGCCGCATTCTTGATAACGGTGGAATATTTCTGAGTCTGCTGATTGATCTGCCTGATATATTTCAATTCTTTACCAGCGGGTGTCGATGGTACCGGATCGGTTGTTCCATTCACCAGGTTATAGAAATTGGTCGGATTGGTGATACTCATTCCCATATTGGCCGTGGGACCCTGGGTAGTGAGGGTGGTCGTGGAGCCGATCTGAATAGCCAGGGGATCAGGCATTGTAGTGCTGGGATAACCGGTGGGGAAATCCGGAAACTCGTAATTAAGATAACGGCCGGCCCAGCCACTATATACTTCCTGATTGCTGTTGGAGGCACTCATCCAGATATCCGTGGCACGGAAATGCGAGAAGTTAGGCTGTGGATAGCCCACCGCCTGTACGAGTTTGGCCTTGCCTTCCGTGAATAAGCTTTGTAAGCCGGTCATTGAAGGGTGCAACCCGGTTCCATTTACACCGGCAATCGGCAATACCCGGCTTTCCGGAATGGCAATATTGGTCCGTGCATTATAATACTTTGAATAATCCGCTACCGGGATCACCATATTCAGTCCGTCATTACCACCGGATAATTGTACGATCACCAGGACATGATCTGTCACAGTCTGACCGCGCATCAGCGCCTGCACCAAGGGCGATTGCTGGTGAAAGGCCTTCACGGAATACCCGTTGATCACTTCCGGCAATAGTGCCGCGGCCGGTAATGCGTTGAGTAAAAAATCTTTTCTTTTCATTTGAACTGATTAGGTAGTAAATGAATTATGCCAGCTGGTATTCGGACAAATTAAATAAATACTGAAAAAGAGATTTGAGTCGTGTATTCACCGTATTAAAATTAGCGGTGGTTGGGTTAGACACATAAGCGGTCCAGGCATTGGTCCAATAATAATCCCACTGCTGCCCGGTGAGCAGGATCTGTGTTTTGATCTGACCCTTGCTTTGTACAGATAATTCATTCCTGAAAAATATCCGGGTGGCTTCATCAATCAGATCATTGGGGTTACCTGGATTGGACAACGATTGTGCAAACACCACACAATTGAACTGTACCCGGAAGTTGTTGCGGGAATAACCGCTGTTGACCATGGTATCAGTGAACTGGTTGCGTTTTGGCAGTGAATCCGAATTGATCCAGATCTCATGGAAGGACGGTTCCTGATAAAAAGCAGGCATCCCGGAAACATTAGGCGGATCATGCAGGTTCTGTCCCATATTGACCATCCAGGAATTGAACGTATTCCACAAACCATAATTCGTATCCCAATCCGTCTCAGGCCGGAATGTCACATTCATTTCCCTTAATGAACCGATCACAATATCCGATGGGGTCTTGATCATACAACCCCGGTTCATCATATCGTAAAAATGCTCACTCTTGAACAAGGCGGACAATACCGGTTTCAGTTCATAGTTATTGCTTCTGAAGATCTCAGCCAATGGTTCGATCACATTGGTCTCGGTGGCGGCATCAATAGTGTAGTAGACAAACCAGCGGTACATTTTCCGGACGAGGAACTTTGCCACTTCCTGCTGGGCAAAGATCATATTCAGCAGGTCGGCCAGTTCCAGATCTCCGGCTGTAGCCGTATTTCGTCCGGTGATGACGGTATTATTGAAAAAAGCAGAGAAAGTTTTATTAGTGGTGGTGTGCCGGCTCAGGGTAAACACCGAAGTATACGTAGTGCCATTGATCTGCCAGCCGGTCAGGACTTTGGCGGCCTCCTTCACATCGTTCTCGGTATACTGCGAACCGGATCCTTTACCCACGGTAAATAATTCCATCAATTCCCGGGCATAGTTTTCGTCCGGCGCATTTTTATTGTTGAGATAGCCATTGAGGTAGCGGAGCATGGCCAGATCTTTGGTGATCTCACGAACGAGTTCTTTATAATTTCCCAAGGCGTACTGACGGATCAGGCTGTGTTGCTTATACGCCCAGTTGGCATTTCCCACATCACCGGCTTCATTGCCAAAATGATCGACCAGGAACATAATGAGTTTCTCGCGGATACTGCGGTCCTGATTTACGAGGACACCTGTCCACCATTTTTTATACGAAGCCCGGCGTTGTGACTGTACGGTACCATCGCTGTTGATATCATTGATCCAGGTGGTACCCTGTACAATATTTCCATCGGGTGTTACTCCGGGTGTCGTGGATGTGGCATATTCCTTTACCGGCGGAGTGGGTTGAGGGGCCGTAGGATTTAATAATGTATCCACAGCCTGGTTCATTCCCATTGAACGGAAAAAACTGATATCTGCCGGCTTGGCACCAAACATGGTTCGTTTGAGCAAATGGATGATTTCCTGATCGGTCCAGGTGCCTGAATACGTCGCAATACCTGATTGCGTACGAAAGGGTTGCTGTAACTCAACCGTTGCTGCCGGTTTCCTGCGGCGGGCTTTTAAAAACGCACGTCTGTCCATAATTGAATGATTTGATCCCGGGAAAAGAAGCTTTTCAGATGGGTAAAATACAAAAAGGTTTAAGCTTGCGGCGGATTATTATATTATTTTTTTTGTGCAGGCATTTTCACTGTTTTTACTGCTGAAATGTAACAGTTTCCGCAGGCAGGTCAGGGGCTGAGTCTGGTCAGCTGAGGGGGCATGAAAAAAGGGCTGTTCATTGTTGGAGGTAATCCCACAATAAACAACCCCGTGAAAATTTATTATTATTCAGATCAGAACCTGATTCCCAATAAAAATCCAGCCCGGATACCGGCCCAGGGTCCGTCGAGTTCCAGACGGGCGCCATTGGCAGTTACAGTCACTGTCTTATTGGTCAGTGGGATATCAATGTCTTCCAGCTGGGTGCGCAGATCATTCTGTTCAGCCGGTGTCATGGTTTGTGTGGAAACCCCGCTGAATGTACCTGTAGCAGATCCGTAATGAGGACCGAGAATCCACCAATCCAATACTACTCGTTTTCCCAAAGGCCATTGCACGCCCAGTAATAAACCACCTGTATTACTGGTCAGTTTCCCGGACATATTGATCGTTTCGGTACCTCCGGTGCCATTATCATAATCAAATTCAAGCTGACTGGTTTTATAACCGGCATACCGGTAGAAGGGAGCCAGGTAAAATCCACGTCCATAGCCTCTTTTGCTCAGGTAAAAACGGAGCTCCGGTGTAAAGGCGGTATTACTGAGCTGAAAGGTCTCCAGTACATTTCTTGTATCGGGATCATCCCCAACGGCATTCAGAATGGCATCTTTGAATGGAAGTGTGGAGGCCGGCATTACACGAACGCCAAGGGCTACCGAAAATTTTCGGTTAAGTACCCGCTCATACTGAAGCGAATATTGTTTCAAGGGAAGTCCGGTCAGGTTCAGTTTAAGGATATTCGCAGGGGGAAGGCTCCTGACAGCCGATGGCTTTTTTTCCTCATCCGGTGATTGTGCGGATAAATGGCTGCAGGCAAACAGGAACAGTAAGGGCAGAAAAGAATGGAATGGTTTCATGTGTGATGGTTTATGAGGGTGCAATATTTATAAAAAACCAGGTATTACGGAGCGTGTTTTCACGGATTTATCCGGTTGATCCGGTCTGTAACAGAAAACAGATCCACGATACCAGATCTGATTAAAGTTAACATAAATAAAAACGGGATCATACCTTTTACGGCATATAGTCCCGTTTTTAATTGTAATCCCTTATAAACAGAGAAAGGAGTGAGTTCCCTGGCTGATCAACTGATATTCTCAATGATACCCGCGATCCCCTGACCTCCTCCCACACAGGCGCTGATCATCCCATACTTTTTATTCAGTCGTTTGAGGTCATTCAGGTTCTGGATCGTGAGTTTGCAACCGGTACATCCCAGCGGATGACCCAGAGCGATCGCCCCTCCATTGATATTGACTTTTGCCGGATCAAGCCCTGCTTCGCGGATCACCGCTATGGATTGTGAAGCGAAGGCTTCGTTCAGTTCGATCAGATCAATGTCTGACAGGTTGAGTCCTGCCTGTTTAAGTGCCTTGGGTATTGCAGCGACCGGGCCGATACCCATGATGCGGGGATGTACTCCTGCTACGGCTGAACTTACTAAACGGGCAATGGGTTTTAATCCCAGTTCATTGATCATACGCTCACTCATCACCAATACAAAAGCCGCCCCGTCGGAGGTTTGAGAGGAGTTGCCTGCCGTAACACAACCTCCGGCCGCAAATGCCGGTTTCAGTTTGGCGAGCGCTTCCACAGAGGTATCTGCACGGGGACCTTCATCGGTATCCACGACATAGGTTCTTTTTTGTTTCTTCCCTTTGCCATCGAGGTAAACTTCGTCCACCGAAACGGGAAGAATACCTGATTTAAAATGACCGGCCTGAATAGCGGCGATCGCTTTCTGATGAGAGTGATAAGAGAATTCATCCTGGGCTTCGCGGCTTACTGAAAATTCTTTCGCTACTGCTTCCGCAGTCAATCCCATACTGAGATAATAATCGGGCTCCTCTTTTGCAATAGAATATGCCGGAACAGTTTTCCAGCCAGCCGTGGGCACCAGGCTCATACTTTCTGTTCCGCCGGCTACAATACAATCGGCCATACCCATCCGGATCTTGGCGGTGGCCATGGCGATACTTTCCAGACCGGAGGCGCAATAACGGTTGATGGTCAGTCCGGGCACTTCATAACCCAAGGCACGGGCTGCAATGATTCGTCCCACCTGCAATCCCTGTTCGGCTTCCGGTACGGCATTACCCACAATCACATCATCCACACGCTTGGGATCAAGCTGGGGTACTGAGGCGAGTAATCCTTTGATCACATTAACCGCCAGATCATCCGGACGGGTAAAACGAAATCCACCTCTTTTGGCCTTTCCGACAGCACTGCGGTATCCGGCGACAATGTATGCTTCCATAGTAGTGAAGTTGTAAGTTATACGTTTTATATTCCGGTAAGTTCTAAGCAGGTTCAGCAGGATGCCAGTCAGCTGAATACTCAGCAATAACCCCGGCGTAACTGATCTATAACCTGTAACTCATTACCTACCCCTTTTAGTTGTTTATGCAACTTTCTATCTCAAAAATAATGGTTATTAAATTGATGAAAAAAAGTTTTTGCAGGGCCGGGGGGATGGAGTTTCTTTGGTCTTCAATTATGAAAAGGTTTGTACTTGTCCTCACTTTAACCGGTTTACTGCTAAATGGTTATGCACAGACAGACAGCAGTCTCCAGGTCAGGCTTGATCATTTTTTCCAGTTGAATCATCTGAAAGAAATAGACAGGGTGCTGGATTATACCTATCCCAAACTGTTCACTATTGTACCCCGTGAACAGATGAAGGAGGTCATGAAAAGCACGTTTGAAAACGATGAGTTGACGGTGTCGATGGATTCCCTGAAACTGATAAAGACCTGGCCGATGCTGATCACGAAGGAAGGGTCATTTGTACAAATGGAGTACACGATGATCATGCGGATGCAGTTCAAGGACATGAACAGTATCGATAAGCCGGAAGAGATGGCGACGATCACTTCGCTGCTCACGTTGAAATACGGTGAGGGAAATGCCCGGTACGACAGTATGCAAAAGCAGATCGTGATCTTCGTAAAGTCGCCTTTATTGGCGATCCGTGACCAACTCTCCCCGCAATGGACCTTTATCAATTTCAAGAAAGAAGATATGATCACCCCGATGTTGCTGAGTAAGGATATTCTGGACAAACTCAGCAGTCAGCAATAAATTCAGTCATGTATACCCTTCTGCGTTCCATTCTTTTCCGTTTCTCCCCCGAGGCGGTACATCATTTCTCGATGAAGTCACTGAAACTGATCTGCAGTACCTGGCTGGGGAAAAAGGTCCTCACTGCTTTATTCAGTAAGCAGGATGCCCGTTTACATACTGACTTCCTGGGCTTATCGTTCCGGAATCCGGTAGGATTGGCCGCCGGCTTTGATAAGAACGCAGAATACCTGCGCGAACTCGAATGCCTGGGTTTTGGTTTTGTGGAAACGGGCACGGTGACCCCCAAAGCACAACCTGGCAATGATAAACCAAGAGTATTCCGTTTACCGGCAGATAAGGCCCTGATCAACCGGATGGGTTTTAATAATGAGGGTGTGGAGGCAGTAGCGGAACGGTTGAAGAAGTGGAAAACGAGTCAGGAGTCGGGAGTCGGGAGTCGGGAGTCAACAACCAAATCCTCCTATCGTATGATTATTGGGGGGAATATCGGGAAGAATAAAGTGACGCCGAATGAGGAGGCCTGGATGGATTATGAGATCTGCTTCAATGCACTTCATGATCACGTGGATTATTTTGTGGTAAATGTGAGTTCACCCAATACACCCGGTTTACGGGAATTGCAGGAGAAAGAATCGCTGCGAAAGATCCTGGTCCATTTGCAGCACTTAAATCAAGCAAAGTCAGTACAACGTCCGATCCTGTTAAAGATCGCACCGGACCTGACAAATGAACAACTGGATGATGTGGCCGCCCTCGCTCTTGAGATAAAACTGGATGGACTGGTAGCGACGAATACCACGATCAGCCGGGAAGGGTTGAGTCAGGAGTCGGAAGTCGTGAGTCGGGAGACGGGAGGGCTTAGTGGTAAACCTGTGCAGCAACGGAGTACAGCGGTTCTGAAGTACCTGATCAGCCGTACGGAAGGAAAGATACCGGTGATCGCATCGGGGGGTATTTTTACCGGGGAAGATGCCCGCGAAAAACTGCAATGTGGTGCGCCACTGGTACAGGTATGGACAGGCTTTATTTATGAAGGGCCTGCCATTGTAAAGAAGATATCAAAGCAACTGCTTTCGTAAGCCGCTCCGGAAAGATCCGTTCAGCCGCAATTCATTAATTTTGTCCCTTTCTTACAATTATGGAACACCTGTTTACGAGCGAGAGTATCATCAGCTTCTTTGTCCTGGTTATTCTGGAAGTGGTGCTGGGCATTGATAATGTCATTTTTGTCAGCATTATCCTGAACCGGCTCAAGGGAGATAAGGCGCAGAAAAAAGCCCGCCGAGCCTGGATGGTCACCGGTATCCTGATGCGGAGTATCCTTTTGATGGGACTGGGCTGGTTACTCTCCCAAAAAGGCAAAGCGGTATTCACTTTAGGCAGTAAGGGATTTGACCTGGCCAGTATCGTGATGCTGGCCGGTGGGCTTTTCCTGATCTATAAATCGGTGATGGAGATCCACCATAAACTGGAAGGGGAAGATCCCAATGAAAGTTTACGCAATCAGAAGCCGATCAGTTTTGCCCAGGCCATCGGCCAGATCGTGGTGATCGATGCGGTCTTCTCGTTCGACAGTATCATTACGGCCGGTGGTACCGCCAAGTATGTGCAGATCATGATCGCCGCAGTGGTGATCGCCATGACCATCATGTTCCTGTTCAGTCCGGCCATTGCCGGCTTTATCCATAAGCACCCGACACTGAAAATGCTGGCCCTCTCCTTTCTTGTGATGATCGGTTTGAGTCTGATCATCGAAGGCTGGGACAGTGAAGCGGCGCATCAGCTGCACCTGAAGAATTATATCTATTTTGGAATGGCCTTCTCCTTTGTGGTGGAGATGCTGAATATGACCATGATGAGTCGTGCGAAAAAACGCAGGGCACGTGTGGTAGAACTCAATGAACCAACCCTGGACATAGAGAAAGAAGAGTATGGGGATCAGGCTAAATAAATAAAAAAGCGCTTCGGTTGAAGCGCTTTTTTATTTATTGCCGGAACTTTATTCAAGCCTTTTAACGGTCATTGACACTTGTCCGGTATTATCCCCATAACCGATCAGCACATCGTTTGCATGACACATCAGAAAACCTGAAATGGCCGCAGTATACGTACGGGAAGTACCGATCTTGAAATGGGTGCCGGTATAAGAAGTATTGTTCAGGTCACGGAACATCTCTCCCACCAGGGTCATCATGTTATAACTGGTCTGACGACGGGCGCCGTCAAGAAGTCCGGGCTGGTATCCATTAGCAGTGGTTTCCGTGCTGTTGTTCTTCCAGAGATCTGTACCGGACACGGTAAACTGATATTTTTCTCCGGCACTCATGAAAAGGCCTGTGTGATTATAGGCTTCTCCGGCTTTGATCACGAAAGTTTTTGTTTCATTTACACCCAGCTTACTGCCGGCAAAACGAAGGGCCGTATTCCCATCCACTCTCATTCTCGAACAATCGATACGTGTCATTCCGCTTTCCATTTGCTGCATATAGGGAATCATCGTATAAAAAGGGCGGGAGCCACTCCATGAATCGTTCGCTGCCTGAGCCGCCGTTTTTCCATTGACCACAAAATCATTAAAAAAGTATGTGATCTGCGGCTCCGGCATATAATTGTTATTCACTGATCCTACCGCTGTTTTAGCACCAATGCTGATCCATGCATCATTGGTATTTCCTCCTTTACAGTTACACATATAAACAAGACGCAGGTTGAAGTTAAATCCGCTTCCTTCCCTGGCCCTTGCATCTGTAAGCAGGCTCCTGATCCCTTTAAAGGGTTTTGCACCGGAGGGTGTATTAAGTGTTGCATCCGATTCCGGAAGCCTTTCATCATTGTGCAGTACAAGAAAAAAAGTGGTCCCATCCTGTGTGCTGCCTCCGTGGCCAAGGACCAGCAGGTCCACTGTCTTGCCCAGTTTTGCCTGTGCGATCAGCGTGTTCAGCAGATTGGCCCGGGTACACATTGCATCCGTGAGGTAGATCACCCGTTCATACCGGTCAGCCAGCTGAAGCTTCGTTTTAAAATTTTCAAAATTCTCCGCCAGTCCATCGATCACACTGTTGAGTGTGGTACGGAAAGGTTCAGGAATTGTCTGGGCGAAACTGAGTTTTCCCGTATTCTCCTGTAATACGACCAAAACGGTATTCTTTCCAGGCTGTGCCTGAAGTAAGCCCGTTGCAATTAACAGCAGGCAGCTAAAAATGACTCTTTTCATTGGTGTTTGTTTTATGGTTTTGAAATTAATTGATTATCGCATCATGCAGGATATACCAGCGACCGGAATGAATGCCCTCGATTTTCCGTATACATCCAGGATCCAGCGCATTCCGTAGTTAATGATCACATTCTGACTGATCCGCCAGTCGCCGCCAATACTGAGTGAATTCGGATGCACCACGGTCCATTTTACAGAATTGGAAACCACCACCGTATTGGCGGGTTCGGAGAATACATCGCGGAGCGCTTCCACAGGAGTTTTAAGGGCTTTCTTCTCGTAAAGAAATTCTACGAAAAAACTATAGAGGGGGCCACCGTACCGGAGATTAAACCCGGCACTGTATAATTTATTTTCCGCTACTGCCTGGGCGGTGCGTTCCTCCAGTGTTTGTGTATTGCGTAGCAGGAAATTCAGTTCTTCCTCATACCAGGTAGTACGAACCAGCCCGGAGAACATCCATCTTTTTCCCAAAGGCACTGCTCCATTGAGCCAGATACCCCAACCGGTGTTGCGGTTGAGCCGTAACTTCTTCAGTGATCCGGCACTGTCACTCTGATAAGTATATACCCGGCCAATAGCAATATCCAGGGACGCCGCATTCCAGTTCTCCGCAATAAAGACTTTCGCCCGTTCATTGATCTCGGTATTCCGGCGGCTGTTGAGGCTGAACAACTGTTCTTCGGTACTCTTGATCTCCGCGCGGATGGCCGGTTTCTCCATTACATTCTGTATGGTATCCAGCTTAAACTGGAGTTCTTTCAACTTTACTTCCAGTGATTTCTTTTCTTCGGCAAACCTGACCCCGATATCCTCATACATGGATCTGACCATCAGCGGATCTTTTTTCTTGAACAGGTTCAGTTTAGCGGCCATGCCGATCCGCCGGTCGCTTTCTTCATTTTGTACGGTACCCATCGATACATCCAGGGAAGCCAGTTTACGCATGAAGCCACTGGCTGATTGGTACTTTGACAGATCCTTCCGGTTATATAATAATTCCCAGAAGGGCTGTGACTGAATGGCCAGGTTGGGATTCAGGCGCCATGACTTAAAGGACCAGTCCACTTTGAAATTCTTAATATCCGACGTACGGTTGATCTGCGAAGGCGTGACGCCCATCAGATCAAATACCGGGGAAGCCGGAATGGAAAATTCTTTGGGAGAAAGCCGGCCTGTTTTGGCATCGGCCGTTGCATCCTGTGCGCAGAGACAGTTTGCAATCAGAAAAAAAACGGGTGCTAAAAAATACCGGAGTGACATAGTATTTGTTTAGACCAAAAGTGGAATAACCCATAAAGAAAAAAATCACTAATTATAGTGATTTACAAAAATCAGGAGTGAAAGTTCTTGTAATAAAAGGCGATGGCTTCGCCCAGGGAGGTCACATGCAGCTTTTCGTAAATGTGCTTGACATGTGTGTTTACGGTATTGAAACTGAGAAAGAGTTTATCGGCCACCATTTTATAACTCATTCCTTCTGCCAGTAATTGTAACACCTGTGTTTCCCGTTTACTCAGCGGGTTACTGACTTTCTGGGGCTGAAAAAACTCAAGCACTTTCAGGGCAATGGCTGGATTCATAACAGCTCCCCCGTCATATACTTCCTGGATGGCCTGTAAAATCCTTGGTGCCGGGTCCTTTTTCAGGATATAACCACTGGCGCCGCTCCGGAGACATTCGAATATTTTGTCATGGTCATCAAAAACAGTCTGCATCAGTACCTTAATATGCGGATAATTCTGCCTGATCTCCTTTAAACCAACAATGCCATCCGCTTCAGGCATATTAATATCCATCAGTACCACATCCGGGAAACAGGTTTCCATATCCTTTTTGACCTGAGTACAGTTCAGTGCTTCCCCGCAAAAGCTGAGCTCAGGACTCAGTTCCAGCAAAGCTTTCAGGCTATCCCGGCGTGGATGACTGTCGTCGTATATAAAAACCTTGATTGCCATTAGTCAAAATAAACTCATTAATCCCGAACCCATATCCCTAATATTAGTTATTCCGGGATGTTGGGCTTATTCTCTTTCATCAGCTGATCCATCAGTTTTTGCTGCCCATGGATCACCTGCTGCTGCAGTATTCGGTTCTTCAGCACAAATCCGGTATTCAATAACAACAGCTCTGTAAGTACTCCTATTTCCACCCCAAGCAGAACAGACAGGTCTCCGGTTTCGTTGCCGGGATGTACCATCGCAGCCAGCATACCGGCCACCCCGCCTCCTACATAACATACACTACCCATTACCAGAAAATTATTGAGTATATTCTTCTGTTGCAGCATCAATACCACCATGGGTGCCACCAGTGCTACCATGATCAGTACTGCTCCCATATAGATATAGGCCGAGACCTGATGTGACAACCCGAAAGGGATACTGATTGTTCTTGCCACAATAAAGGCCACGAAAACAATCTCAATAGTGCGACTGTACTGATATGCCAGGGGTTGCAGATGCTTCATACTCAGAAAATGCCGGGCAAAGAGCAGGTACATATAATAACTCAGTATCGCCATGGGCTGATCCAGCCACTCATCCAGCCAGGGAGGTACCGTAAAACCGAGTATTGCCGTTGCAGCATGGACCCGGAATAAAATATACAGGGAGGCACAAAATATATAGCCGATATAAAACAAGTATTCCCTGCGCCCGAACAAAAACCACTGTACCAGCATGAACAGCAGTTGAAAAAAAGCAATGCCCAGAAATAATATATGCCAGAGTTGGTTCATTTACATTACCAGCCGGTGTCGTTTAGTACGTTGACCGGAAAAACAAACATATAACGTACGCCCGCCGTACCGTCGATATGACAAACACCATTCAGCTCTTTACATCGGTACCGGATGTTATTCAATCCGTTTCCGGTATCCTCATGGTGCGGCTCCATACCTATGCCATTGTCCTTAAAATCCATGACCCAGTTCTTATCCTGTAAATAAATATGCAGGACCACGGTATTCGCCTTACTGTACTTGACCACATTGTTGAGCAATTCCCTAACGATGAGCAAAATATTCTTACGGGCCTTCATACTCACGAGGGCCGATTCCGCTTCGGGCTGAATGACAAAGGAAAACTGAATCTGCCGGTCCTGTAAGAGTTCAGACGCGTAATTCCTGATCTTGGACGAAAGGGGTACTCCCCCCGTATTATTGGCCCGCATACTCCATACGATATCCGACATGTTCTCCAGGATCTCTTTACTTTGAACTTTTACTTTCCGGATCATTTCAGCGGCCTTATCCGGCTGATCCCGCAAACTTTGTTCTGCCACTTCTCCATAGATCTGCAGGCTGCTGAGTGAGGCACCAATATCATCATGCAGGTCCTGACTGATCTTGTGCCGGATGCGGGCAACCTGGTTTTTCTGGTTCTGGTAATACCGGTAAACAAAAAAGCCGATCGCCAGCATGGCAAATCCGGCCAATGATATCAACAACCGGCTATTGGCCAGTTTCTGTTTCTGCAACGCATCCTCAACCTGCATCGACAAGAGCCGCTTTTCATTTTCCATTCCGGCATTGAGAATGGTTTGTATCTGTTTGTTATTCCCGCCCAGTGTGGCTTCTCCAATGGCTGATTTTTGTTCGAGGGTTTCAATCAATCCGGCTGTATCCCCCAGTTTCCTGTAAACTTCCGCTGCCGTATTCAGAAAAACGGAAGCAAAAAA
>CALRQQ020000033.1:0-14822 GCA_943370345.1 Chitinophaga pinensis | reverse complement strand
TTCAGGTGATAGAAGTAAAAGAAGATGAAGTGCTGGCAAATATCAGTACCGGAGATTCTACTGTACAAGTAAAACTGGCCACTGAATTCATTTACGGAAATGCAGTCCGGGATGCATCCGGTCTGATCCGGGTGGCTGATTTCCCGAATACTTCCGACCTCAATGCAATATCAGAAGAGCTGAACCGGATCGTTCGAAGGGAGGTGATACCGGCGGTGAAAGGAAAATTGAAAGCCGGTGATAAGCTGGAAGTGGTAGCCGCTCTTGAACTGAATAAAGAACATATTCACTGGCAGGGAATTGAACTTTACCCTGTTCGTATTCAACTTTTGCCCTGATGCTGGAAGCAAAAAACATAACGAAACGTTTTGCCGGGATCACCGCCCTTGCCAATGTGCAATTAAGTTTGCACCCCGGTAAGGTCAATGCCATCATTGGGGAAAATGGTGCCGGCAAGTCCACCCTGATGAAGATCTTCTCCGGCGTGATCACTGATTACCAAGGGGAGATATGGCTCAATGGAAAGCAGGTCCGTTTCCGCAATACCAAGGAAGCGGAGGCCGCCGGTATTGCCATTATTCACCAGGAACTGAATCTGGTGCCCGGGCTTTCAGTTACCGAAAATATTTTCTTAGGAAGGGAATTGACCGATCGCTTCGGTATGCTCGACAAGAAGCGGATGAAGGAAGCGGCAGCCATATTATTGGAAAAAGTAAATCTTGCCATTGATCCATCCATATTGATCGCAGCACTGAAAGTGGGGCAGCAACAATTGGTGGAGATCGCCAAAGCCCTTTACAGCAATGCTGCGGTGATCATCATGGATGAGCCCACCTCGGCGATCAGTGATAAGGAAACAGCGAACCTGTTTTCCATTATCGCGGCATTGAAAGCAGAAGGGAAGACCATTGTCTATATTTCGCATAAACTGAAAGAACTTTTCACGATAGCCGATCACTACAGTATCCTCCGCGATGGCGTATCAGTGGATCAGGGTAGTATGCAGGAGGTCACGACCGATTCACTTATTCAGAAAATGACCGGCAGAAAGCTTGGTTTTGAAAAATCCGGCCGGACACAAGAAGACCGGGAGCTATTGCTCTCCGTGAAAAAACTCAGTCTGAAGCATCCGGTTCTTCGTTTTACTAATATTCTTACTGATATACAGTTTAACCTGTATAAGGGTGAAATACTCGGCGTTTATGGGTTGATGGGTGCCGGTCGTACAGAGCTGATGGAAGTACTGTTCGGCCTTCACCCAAAGAATGCCACGGCAGAGATCTCCATAGCCGGTCAAGCCATTCGCATGATGAATCCCGCTACCGCAATAGAGGCTGGTATTGCCCTGGTACCAGAAGACCGGAAATTACATGGACTGGTATTAGGTCAAACGATCCGTTCCAATATCAGTATCACCGTTTTGAAGCAGCTTGAAAAATGGGGACTCTTATTAAACCGGAAAAGGGAAAAAGAGCTGACGGCCGGTTATATTGATAAGCTGGGTATTAAAACACCTTCCGCTATGGCCATGGCCAATAGTCTGAGCGGGGGCAATCAGCAAAAGATCGTTTTAGCCAAATGGCTGGCCACGAATCCCCGCATCTTATTGCTGGATGAGCCCACCCGCGGGATCGATATCAATGCCAAGGCAGAGATCTACCAACTGATGAAACAACTGGCAGACGAAGGCATGAGTATACTTATGATCTCTTCCGAGTTGCCCGAAATACTGGCTGTATCCGACCGCGTACTTGTGATGTGTGAGGGACAGCTGACTGCCAATGTTCCCATTGAAGAAGCCACCGAAGCCGGATTACTGAAATACGCTTTACATAAAAACGAATCTGCCGCATGAGTCAATCCATTTCCATACAACCCTTTTCACTGAAAAAATTTCAGTCCTTACTGGCCCTGCTCATTCTTTGTGTGGTGCTGTCTTTTATGACCGATAAATTCTTTACGGCAGACAATGGACTCAATGTACTCCGCCAGGTAGCCGTGAATGTTTGTATCGCCACCGGTATGACCCTGGTCGTACTCACGGCCGGTATTGATCTTTCAGTGGGTTCTGTGCTGGCACTTTGCGGGGCACTGACTGCCGGTCTGTTTAAGAACGGACTGGCGTTTGCTTCCAATGACCTGTTTGTTGGTTTCACCATACTCGGTGCTATACTGGGCGGCTTATTATTAGGTGCATTACTCGGTTGGTTCAACGGCTTTACCATCACCCGTTTTAATGTACCTCCTTTTGTTGCCACATTGGCCATGCTGACCATTGCCCGTGGGTTTACCATGTTGTACACACAGGGACACCCGATCAGTAACCTCGGATCCTCCTTTGCTTTTATTGGTGCAGGAAATGTACTAGGTATTCCGGTGCCGGTATGGATCGCAGCCATCGTGGTGTTGGTAGCGGTATTCATTACCCGGCAGACCAAACTCGGCCGCTATATTTATGCGATCGGAGGCAATGAACAGGCCGCGAAGTTGTCGGGTATTAATATTAAGAAGGTAAAACGGATCGTATACGCACTCGCCGGTGCACTGGCAGCCTTGGGTGGTGTGATCGTTACTGCCAGGCTGGATTCTGCTCAACCCAATGCCGGTATCAGCTATGAATTAGATGCGATCGCCGCGGTGGTGATCGGTGGCACATCCCTGAGTGGAGGGAAAGGAAGTATCTGGGGTACGGTAATGGGTGCTATTATCATTGGTGTATTGAATAACGGACTGGTACTATTAAATGTATCTCCGTTCTGGCAGCAGGTGGTGAAGGGAAGTGTGATCTTGCTGGCGGTGGTGATTGATAAGATGGGAGAAAATAGAGAATAGAAAATAGTGAGTAGAAAATGGGGGGCGTGATCATGGGAGATGCTTAACCTCTGCGTACTCCGCGGTAATTTTTAAAAATCTGTTTGTATAGAAACGAATATGTTCATATTAGCGATCGATCAGGGAACCAGTTCTACCAAGAGCCTGGTATTTGATGCGCAAGGTCAGCCGGTGGCCAGGGGCAGCGAGCCATTGCATACATATTATGCAGACAATGGATTTGTAGAACAGGATCCCGAAGCTATTTACCAGAATGTAAAGGCATCAGTTAAGCAATGCCTGGATAATTTTGAAAAAGCAGGTCACAATAAATCACAGATAGCTGCCATCGGTATTTCAAATCAGCGGGAAACGTTTGTGGTATGGGATAAATCCGGGAAGCTATTGTATAATGCCATCGTCTGGCAGTGTAAGCGATCAGTCGATATCTGCGAATCACTGAAGCAACAGGGTCATGGCGAACTGATCAATCAGAAAACAGGTTTGTTTATTGACCCCTACTTTTCCGGAACCAAACTGATCTGGCTGGCAAAATACCATGAAGCAGTTAAGCAAGCCCTTGCAAAAAGAGAGGCTTTTTTTGGAACCGTTGATACCTGGCTCTTATATAAAATGACCGGCGGCCGGTCTTATGCCACGGATTATACCAATGCATCCCGTACCCTGTTATTCAACTTACATACACTGAGCTGGGATGAAGAACTGATTGAATTGTTTGGACTCAGGGGTATACAGCTTCCGGCGATCCGGCCTTCCTCTACTGCTTTTGGGGAAACCACACTGGATGGATTGTTTGATCAGCCGGTTGCAGTGACCGGAATGATCGGTGATTCTCATGCTGCAGCGTTTGGGGAAGGTTGTTTTGATACGGGCACTGCAAAAGCAACCTTAGGAACCGGTTGCAGTATTCTGATGAATATCGGAGCAAAGCCCCTTCTTTCAATGAATGGGATGGTCACCACGATCTGCTGGAGTACCGAAGACCGGGTGGATTATGCCTTTGAAGGGGTGGTTGTGAGTTGCGGCGCCACGATTGAATGGCTGAAAAATGAGCTAGCTTTATTCAGTAACAGTGCGGAGACAGAAGCCATGGCCAAAGCCGTAGCCGATAATGCCGGGGTGTACCTGGTGCCTGCTTTCAGCGGACTCGGTTCGCCCCACTGGGATATGGAACGGAGAGCATCCATAACCGGAATGAGTTTTGGCACCACAAAAAATCATATCGTAAGGGCCGCCCTTGAATCCATCCCTTACCAGATCAAGGACGTGATCGTAGCCATGGAGAAAGATGCCGGTATCTCCCTGAAAGAACTGAACACGGATGGAGGCATGACAAAGAATGAATTCCTGGTAGAGTTCCTCGCAACCCTGCTCGGAAAACCGGTGAGTCTGATCGGGATGCCCGATGTATCGGCATTGGGTGCGGCCTATATGGCAGGACTCAAAGCTGGCGTATATAGCGATCTGTCACAGCTCAGCAAATTCAGTGCAGCCACCCGTCAGGTTCTACCGGAAGAAAATGATCAGCATACCAGCAAAGGATATGAGGGCTGGACAGCAATAATTAAAAATTACAACCCATCGTGAAGCAGGGATTAGTCATATTATTCGTATCACTGACTGGGGCTTTTGTACAGGCACAGCAAAAACCACTGTTGCTGAAAGCGGAACAATTCCGTCATTATGTGGACTATTTCAATAAAATGGAGGACGAGAATATCGTCCAGGCCATTCCCAATGCCCAAACATGGGATTGGATGAAAAAGAATATTCCTCTATTTGAGTGTCCTCAACAGAACTTCGAAGAATTGTTTTATTACCGCTGGTGGACATTACGCAAGCATATCAAAAAAACGGAGAAAGGCTTTGTCTTTACCGAGTTCCTGATCCAACGGAGTTATGCGGATAAGTATAACCTGATCGCCTCGGGGCTTGGTCATCATATTTATGAATCCCGCTGGTTGCATGATAAGTCTTATATGGACAATAACCTCCATGTCTGGTACCGGGGCAATGAGGGTAAGCCCCTGAAGAAACTCCGTTTTTACAGCAGCTGGAATATCGATGCGATCTGGAACCGTTATCTCGTGAATGCGGATAAGACCTTTTTGCTGAATATGCTCCCGGATCTGAAAGAAGACTTCCGGGCCTGGGAACAGGAAAAGAAAGGGGCCAACGGATTATACTGGCAATATGATGTGCGTGATGCGATGGAAGAGACAATTAGCGGAGGGCGTAAAGAAAAGAATCCTCGTCCATCTATTAATGGATATATGTTTGGTAATGCACAGGCGCTGGCCTCCATATCAACATTGAGTAATGAATCAGACAATTCCGTTTATTATTTACGCAAAGCAGATTCCATCAAACAAAAGACCCAATCCCTGCTCTGGAACACGGCGCATCGTTTTTTTGAAGTACGCAAAGAGCAGGGCGATACATTAGCGAATGTAAAAGAAGAGATCGGCTTTATTCCGTGGTACTTTAATATGCCAGACAGTCAGTACAGCATAGCCTGGCAGAGTCTGACGGATACAAAAACTTTCTGTGCGCCTTTTGGTATCACCACTGCCGACCGGAGTCATCCGCAATTCCGCACACACGGCTGCTGCAATTGTGAATGGGATGGGGCTGTATGGCCCTTTGCCACGGCGCAAACGCTGACCGCTATGGCCAATCTGCTGAATAATTACAAACAGGAGTATGTGGCTGACAGCAATTACTTTGGTCTGCTCAATACCTATGTGGAATCACAGTACTACCGCGGTCGCCCTTATATCGGGGAATACCTCGATGAAAAGACCGGCTACTGGCTCAAGGGCGATCAGGAGCGCAGCCGGTATTATAATCATTCCACGTTCAACGACCTGATCATCACCGGCCTGGTTGGATTAAGACCCCGGGCTGATAATATAGTTGAAGTACATCCATTACTACCGGCCGGTAAGTGGGACTGGTTCTGCTTAGATAATGTTTTGTATCATGGAAAGATCCTGACCATCATCTGGGACAAGACGGGATTGAAGTATAAGAAAGGAAAGGGGTTGAGTGTATGGGTGAATGGAAAGAAAACAGCAACGGCTGAAATATTAACAATGGTCAAAGGGAAATTATAAACTACGCATGCATTTCAATATGAAACGATATGGCTTTCTTGTATTATTGGCAGGGCTGCTGTTTGGAACAGGTCAGCGGCTGATCGCTCAACAAACAGAAAAAGTGTTTCTCTCCGGTACGGGTTCCGACAACACCGTTCCCTGGCAATTCTATTGCACGGGTGGCATGAATGCCAATAAATGGACAAGCATCGCTGTGCCATCCTGCTGGGAACTGCAGGGTTTCGGTAAATATGATTATGGTTATGCACGGGACAGTGTACGGGGCAAGGAGCAGGGCTTCTATAAAAAAACATTCAATGTACCGGCGACCTGGAAAGGTAAAGTGATCAATATTGTTTTTGAGGGAGTGATGACCGATGCAGCAGTAAAAGTGAACGGGAAGTCTGCTGGTGAAGTACACCAGGGTGCTTTCTATGCTTTTAAATATGATATCACGAAGCTGCTGAAATATGGGAAGGAAAACCTGCTCGAAGTAACAGTTTCCAAACATTCCGCCAATGCATCGGTGAATACGGCTGAACGTAAAGCAGACTTCTGGATCTTCGGGGGTATATTCAGACCGGTATGGTTAGAGGTATTGCCGGATCTGCATATCAATTCAATCAGTATTAATGCAAAAGCTTCCGGGGAAATCACCGGTACGTTCACTACCAACAGACTGGCAGATACAAAGGCCGTCATCAGTATCCGTAATAAGCAAGGCGAACTGGTGGATACGATCACGGCAACGGATATCGGATCCAATTATGGTAATTATTTTTTCGGCAAGAACCTGAAGGGAGTACAACTTTGGACTTCAGAATCTCCTGAATTATATACCGCCGATTTTGCGATCTACAGTAAAGGGAAACTGGTCCATCAGGTAAAACAAAAGTTTGGCTTCCGTACCGTGGAAGTCCGAAAGCGCGACGGTATATATGTGAACGGTGTGAAAGTAAAATTCAAAGGTGTCAACCGCCACTCATTCCGTCCCGAAACCGGACGTACCATGAATTATGCGAATAGTGTGGAAGATGTGCAACTGATCAGGAGCATGAACATGAATGCCGTCCGGATGAGTCACTACCCGCCCGACGGACATTTCCTGGATGTATGTGATTCACTGGGTTTATTTGTGATGGATGAACTGGCCGGCTGGCACGGGCATTATGATACGCCCACCGGTACAAAGTTGGTGGCGGAAATGATAAAGCATGACATGAACCATCCTTCCATTATTATGTGGGCAAATGGGAATGAAGGCGGACATAACCTGGAACTGGATTCATTATTCACGAAGTTTGATTTTCAGCAACGCCCCGTCGTTCATCCCTGGCAATTATTCAATGGCGTGGAAACCCAGCATTACCGGGAATTTAATTATGGCATCGGCAACTATGAATACGGAAGGGAGATTGTGATGCCCACCGAATTTCTTCATGGCTGGTTTGATGGCGGACATGGTGCCGGTCTGGAAGATTACTGGGAGAAAATGTGGCATAATCCGCTCAGCGCCGGAGGGTTTTTATGGGATTTCGCAGATAATGCTGTAGTGCGCCACGATCTGAATGATTCACTGGATACCGATAAGCACCGGGCTGCGGATGGTATCCTCGGTCCGCACCTCGAAAAAGAAGGCAGTTATTATGCGATCAAAGAGATCTGGAGTCCGGTTCATTTTGAACATAGAGAGATTACTCCGGCCTTTGATGGAAAACTGAATCTGGAGAATCGTTATCATTTTACCAATATCAAAGCCTGTCAGTTCAGCTGGAAACTGCAACGCTTTGATATCAAGGATACACGGATGCAAACAGGTGCTGCTCCTGCTCCCGACATTCAGCCGGGCGCAAAGGGAGTACTTGATCTGAAATTACCAGCCGACTGGTACGATTATGATGTGCTGTATGTAACAGCCACCGATAAATCGCAACGTGAACTATTTACCTGGAGTTACCCGATCAGCAGTCCGGCCCGCACCGGTGCGCGGATGATTGTTAAAGAAGGGAATGCAGAGATCCGTCAGCCTTTGGCTGATACAACATTGATTCTGCTTTCTGTAAAGGATATTGATCTGGCATTTAGTTCATTCACCGGACAACTGACATCGGTCAGAAATAAGAACGGGGAATTGCCTTTTACGAATGGTCCGGTGATACAGGAAGGGGCCGGCAATTTCAAAAAGGTTACCACAAGACGTGAAGGAAATACTTTTATTATTGAATCCGCCTTTGACCCGAAAGAAAGTTATAATACGCTGAAGTGGACCCTCTATCCCTCCGGCTGGCTCAAATTGAATGTTACTTATTTCCCTGGCGCGTATTTTACCAACTTCGCCGGTATCAACTTCTCTTTTCCTGAAAAGGAAATACGTTCTGTTACGTACATGGGTGACGGGCCCTATCGTATCTGGAAGAACCGGATGAAGGGAAATCAGTTTGGCGTATGGACCAAGCAGTACAACAATACCGAAACCGGCGAGTCTCCCTGGATCTATCCTGAATTTAAAGGGTATCACTCGCGGTTCTACGGAGGCTATTTCAATACCAGTAATAACCGGTTTACGGTAGTTTCAGAAACAGAGGATTTATTCCTGCGCTTGTTTACGCCCGCCTGGAAGACCGATCAGTGGCATAATTATGAACCGTATTTCCCTTCGGGGGATATTTCTTTTATGCAGGGTATCCCTTCCATTGGTACGAAGAATCAACGAAATGAAACAACGGGACCAATGGGATTCAAAAATATATTTTACGATTATGAAAAGGAACCTTCCCGTGCCTTACAT
The DNA here is from genome assembly GCA_943370345.1 of Chitinophaga pinensis. GTDB lineage: Bacteria > Bacteroidota > Bacteroidia > Chitinophagales > Chitinophagaceae > JJ008. The sequence continues at coordinate 6,104 of CALRQQ020000033.1, read as the reverse complement.
ATCACGGTATGGTTCAATTTTTCCGCTGAATAATTATGAAACGAATTACTTACCTGCTGTTGTCATTCTTTCTGTTGCAGAACGCCACAGCACAGCTTACCATTACCAATCTCCGCTGTGAGATGCTGATCAACCCATTGGGTATTGAAGTCAGACAGCCCCGGCTCAGCTGGCAGATCAACAGCAACCTGCGGAATGTGGTACAGACATCTTACCAGGTGATCGTGAGCAGTTCGCCGGCTAATCTTCTCCTGAACAAAGGGGATGTATGGAATTCCGGTGTGGTGAACAGCAGTCAGTCCATCCATGTAAGCTATAATGGCCCGGCACTGAAACCCGCCACCCATTATTACTGGAAAGTATTAGTCACTACCAATAAGGGATCCTCCCGGACCCTGCAGCCAGCTTTTTTCTCAACCGGCTTAGCACCTGAAAACTGGAAAGCCAAATGGATCGGATATGATAAGGGATCTGCCTGGGACAGTATTACGCAATGGTCGCGCCTCAGTGCCCGCTACCTGCGGAAAGAGTTTACATCAAAGCCGACAGTGAAAAGAGCAATGGTTTATTTGTCAGGTCTAGGCATGTATGAGTTATATATCAATGGCAAGAAGGTCGGCGATCAGGTGTTGGCCCCGAATCCCACTGACTACCGGAAGTCCTTCTTATATAATACACATGATGTAACACAGTTGGTAAAAGCCGGAAAGAACAGTATCGCCACGGTATTGGGTAATGGCCGCTTTTTTACCATGCGGCAGAATTATAAGACCCATAAGCATAACAATTTTGGTTTTCCCAAACTGCTGCTACAATTAGAGATTGAATATACTGATGGACATAAAGAGATTGTTACGAGTGATGAAAGCTGGAAACTCAATGTGGACGGACCTATCCGTACCAATAATGAATATGACGGGGAAGAATATGATGCCCGCAAAGAATGGAAGGGCTGGTTGTTACCCGGTTTCAACGATAAAGAATGGCTGCAACCGGAATTGGTAGCCGCGCCATCTGGTGCAATCACTGCCCAGGTAAGTGAGCCGATGAAAGTGATGCAGTTGATCAACCCCCGTTCCATTAAAAAACTGGCCAGTGGAAATTTTATTATTGATATGGGCCAGAACTTCTCCGGCTGGATCGCTTTGAAGAATCTCAAAGGAAAGCCGGGTGATAAAGTGGTTCTGCGTTTTGCAGAAAGCCTGCAATCCAACGGTGAATTGTATGTGGCTAATCTGCGGGATGCAAAAGTCACCGATATCTATACGCTGAAGGGAACTGGCAATGAAAGCTGGGAGCCTTCTTTTGTCTATCATGGCTTCCGGTATGTGGAAGTATCGGCTTTCCCGGGTACACCGCAACTAAATCAGTTCACCGGCAAGTTAGTCTATGATGCGGTCGAGACCACGGGTTCTTTTGAAACGGCGAACGAGATCATCAATAAAGTGTACCGAAATGCCTGGTGGGGCATTGCCAGTAACTACAAGGGTATGCCGGTGGATTGTCCGCAACGCAACGAACGCCAGCCCTGGTTAGGCGATCGTACCGTTGGCGCACAAGGGGAAAGTTATGTATTTGGCAATGGCAATCTCTACGCCAAATGGATGAAGGATATTGAAGAGAGCCAGACCCCAGCGGGAAGTATCCCCGATGTGGCGCCTGCTTTCTGGAATTATTATTCCGATGATGTCACCTGGCCGGCCGCTTTTTTCTTTATCAGCAATAATCTGTATAACCAGTTTGGCAATCTGCAACCCATTCAGCATCATTATCCTGCTATGAAAAAGTGGATGATGTATATGAAAGAGAAGTTCATGAAGGGTTATATCATGACCCGGGACAAATATGGCGACTGGTGTGTACCACCGGAAGAGCTGCAACTGATCCATGCCAAAGACCCTGCAAGACTTACGGATGGACAACTGATCGCTACGGCCTATTATTATAAGCTGCTATCATATATGCAGCGCTTTGCCGCGCTGACCGATAATAAAGCGGATAGCAAATATTACGGTGACCTGGGCGATAGTATCCGCACCGCTTTCCAGACAAAATTCTTTGATCCGCAGAAAAAGCAGTATGGCAACAATACAATCACCTCGAACCTGCTGCCGCTTTACTTTGGAATTTGCCCGGATTCTTTAAAAGCAACGGTGTTTGAAAAGATCCGCTATAAGATCCATGTGGAGAGTCATGATCATGTAAGCACCGGTGTGATCGGTTCTTCCTGGCTGATGCGTGGTCTAACAGAATATGGTTATGCTGATCTGGCTTATATCCTGGCTTCCAATAAAAGCTATCCCAGTTATGGTTATATGGCAGAGAACGGCGCCACTACCATCTGGGAATTATGGAATGGCAATACTGCTGATCCGGGAATGAACAGTCAGAACCATGTGATGCTGCTCGGCGACCTGATCACCTGGTATTATGAGAACCTGGCGGGTATCCGCACGGATAAGAAAGAAGTGGCTTTTAAGAAGATCATCATGAAGCCCACGATCCCTGCCGGATTAGACTATGTGAATGCCTCCTATAAAAGTCAGTACGGGGTGATCAGCAGTTATTGGAAGAACAGTGTTATGTCATTTGAATGGATGATCACTATTCCGGCCAATACAACTGCACAGGTGCATATCCCTGCCAACGGTATCAATGAGATCACGGAGGGTGGAAAGCCGGTGACACAAAACCCCGATATAAAACTGGTGAAGGATGAAGAAGGAGTGGTAGTACTGGAAATTCCTTCCGGTAAATACCAGTTCATCCGCAGCAAGCCATGGAAAAAAGGCATCGTAAAAGATGAATTCATTTTTGATCGGGCTTCTTTTCCGGAGAGTCATGCCGCCACCATTGCTGAAACACCGGATGGACTGATCGCTGCATGGTTTGGGGGTACGAAGGAAGGGAATAAGGATGTATGTATCTGGACCAGTCATTATAAAAATAATCAATGGACCGAACCGGTAATGGTGGCCGATGGGGTAATGAATGATACCCTTCGCTATCCCTGCTACAATCCGGTACTTTTTTATGCGCCCAATAAAGAACTGTTATTGTTTTATAAGATCGGTCCCAATGTGGCAGGCTGGACCGGCTGGATGAAACGCAGTACTGATAACGGGAAGACCTGGAGTACAAGAGAAGCCTTACCCGAAGGTTATCTCGGTCCGATCAAGAATAAACCGGTATTGGTGAATGGAACATTGATTTGCCCTTCGAGTACCGAAAAGACCGGCTGGAAATTTCACCTCGAGTATACGAAGGACTGGGGACGCACCTGGACCCGTTCCGAAGCACTCAATGATCCGAAGGTAATGACCGGTATTCAGCCTTCCTTATTGCAATACAAGGATGGACGGATGCAATTACTCGGCCGTAGTCAGAACCGAACCGTGAATGAAGTATGGAGCAGTGATGGGGGTAAGACCTGGTCTGCCATGTCCGCGTCTTCGCTGCCCAATAATAATTCAGGTACCGATGCGGTAACCTTGAATGATGGCCGTCAGCTGATCGTGTATAATCATGTGAAACCGGATATCAGTTTGCCCCGTGGTAAGGGTGCCCGTACCCCGCTCAATGTAGCGATCAGTACGGATGGTAAAACCTGGAAGGCTGTATTGGTATTAGAAGATTCACCGGTCAGTCAGTATTCTTATCCTTCGGTGATCCAGACCAGTGATGGGCTGGTACATATAGTATATACCTGGAGAAGAGAAAAAGTGAAACATGTAGTGATCGATCCGTCAAAACTGGAAGGAAAAGATATTATAAAGGAAGAGTGGCCCGGCGGCTTAAATAAAGTGAGTAAGCCATCCGATGATTAAAAACTAACGATGCAGAACCTGCCATTTATTGATCTTGCGGTGATCGCCTGTTATATGCTGGCCATGATCGGCATTGGTTTTTATTTCTCCCGCAGGAATAAGAACAGTGACCAGTTCACCAAGGCTTCCGGCCGCATTCCCGGTTGGGCGATCGGTCTTTCCATTTACGCCACTTTCTTAAGCAGTAACACTTTTCTCGGTGTACCGGGCAAAGCATTCGGAGGCAACTGGAATGCTTTTGTCTTCAGTCTCTCCATGCCCCTGGCTGCCTGGGTGGCATCAAAGTACTTTGTGCCCTTTTACCGGAGTACCGGGGAGATATCCGCGTATACGCATCTCGAAAAAAGATTTGGTCCCTGGGCCCGTACCTATGCCGTGGTCTGTTTTCTGCTGACACAATTTGCCAGGATGGGTTCCATTTTCTTTGGAATTGCTTTAAGTCTGCAGGCCCTCACCGGCTTTAGTATGCAATCCATCATGATCGTGATGGGCATCTGTATCATTATCTATACGGTGCTCGGTGGTATGGAGGCTGTGATCTGGACTGAAGTGGCCCAGGGGGTGATCAAGACCCTGGGGGCTTTGTTGATCTTATTTCTGATAATTAAACAATTACCCGGAGGGGTGGATACCATCCTGGAGATCGCGAAGACCGATCATAAAATGAGTCTCGGCCCTTTATCCGGCGATTTTTCCCAATCGACTTTCTGGGTGGTATTATTATATGGGTTCTTTATCAACCTGAATAATTTCGGGATGGACCAGAACTATATTCAGCGCTATCATACGGCCCGTAATGAAAAACAGGCAGCACGCTCTGTCTGGCTTTGTGTATGGATCTATGTGCCCGCTTCCTTTTTATTTTTTGTGATCGGTACAGCATTATATGCATTTTACCAGTCACAGCCCGGACTGATCGATCCGGTGAAATTGCAGGTGGCAGCAGAACGGCTGCACCTGGCTATCACAGCGCCGGAAGTACAGCAACTGGCTGCCAGTTTGCAACCCGCCGATTATGGGGATAAAGTACTCCCTTTTTTCATGGTTAACAATATTCCTTCTGGTCTGGTCGGGCTGATCGTATCGGCCCTGCTGTCTGCCGCCATGAGTACGATCAGTTCCAATATGAATGCATCCGCCACTGTATTTACAGTCGATATTTATCAGAAGTATATAAAGCCGGATATGACGGATAAGAAGAAGCTTTATCTCCTGCATGTATCTACCATTGTTTTTGGCGTGATCGGTCTCGCCACTGGTCTGGCCATGATCGGGGCAAAGAGTTTGCTGGATATCTGGTGGGAACTGAGCGGGATCTTTGCCGGTGGTATGCTGGGCTTGTTCCTGCTGGGACTGATCAGTCGTAGAACGAAGAATGTGGAAGCGGTCATTGCCACATTGATCGGTATTATCCTGATCCTTTGGATGACTTTTTCGCCCCGGCTGGATGAACACTATGTGTTCTTGAAAAACGGGCTGCACAAGAATATGATCATTGTGGTGGGAACCTTGGGGATCTTCCTGACCGGGGTCTTATTGACTCGATTCAGGAAAAGGGAAGCGGGGAGCCGGTAAGGACAGGACTGATCATTCTTTATTGATCTATAATTTTAGCATATGCAGATATATAAAACAACCAGGGGCATTATCATTGTACATGAAGGACAATGTTATGCCGCAACAGAAAACAACTGGGATCTGTTCATCAACCGGGACAATCTCCATGATTTGCTGCTGGAAGAGATCACAGGGCAATCTGCACTGGGTGGATTTGACTGGCTCGGTCAGCAGCAGCTACTGGCACCGGTGGGTAACCAGGAAGTATGGGCTGCCGGTGTGACCTATCTGCGTAGCAAAGCAGCCCGGATGGAAGAGAGTAAGGAAAGCGGCGCCTCCGTATTTTATGATAAAGTATATGAAGCGGCGCGCCCCGAACTTTTTTTCAAAGGAGTGGGTCCCCGCGTGATCGGTCCCGGAGGCTATGTGCGTATCCGCAAGGACAGTGCCTGGAATGTACCCGAACCGGAGCTCACACTGGTCGTAACATCTTCCAGTAAAATAGTCGGATATGCTATTGGTAACGATATGAGCAGTCGGGATATTGAGGGCGAAAATCCGCTCTATCTGCCCCAGGCCAAGGTCTATGATGGCAGTGCCGCCCTCGGTCCCTGCGTTTTGGTCACCCGGGACCCCATCCCTGGTACTACCACGATTGCCATGCAGATTGAACGGGAAGGGAAAGTGCTGTTTGCAGGCAGTACAACCATTGACCGTATG